>JALNXI010000347.1 GCA_023230425.1 Methanoculleus sp.
ACTCCCGGATTATCGGCGGGGTGCGCTGTCTTTCGGATGGCATAACCGTCACCGTTCATCCTGTAACCGGATGCATCACGGATTACTCTAAGTCATGGACGATGCCGGAGGATCAGGTGCCGGTCGATGCAGAGGCGAAGATATCGGATTCCGAAGCAGGCGCAATTGTAGTGGACTTTATGGCTGAAAACGGTGCGCAGGGGATCAGGATACTCTCTTCGGAGAAGCAGTGGGTGGACCTGAACTATCCTGCGGGTCTCCAGGAGCCCCACGACATTCGTCTGGCATGGCACGTCCGGTTTACCGACGATAACTATCAGTCGCGCGGGGTGACGTTCCCTGCTGCGGTGTGGGTGGATGCTGAGACGGGAGAGGTTCTCAAGTGCCTCTACAGCCTGAGTTAACCTTGCCTTCCTGGTTGCCGGGGCTCGACAAGTAGCTTCTTGACACAGAAAAGGTATAAGGGCCAGGGAGAAAGCCTCCCTGTGCGGATGCCGGAGCCGGCCCCCTGCAGGGGAGCACGTCTCTCTCCCGCACCGGATATCCCGAGGAACCATCATGAAGATTATTCTCCCTGCCTTTTTCCTGCTCTGCTGCCTCCTTGCCGCTTCCGGCTGCACCGGCACCGAGGAGACCGTGCCGGAACACGCGGGCACGCTTGCCGAGGCCCGCGAGGTCTTCGGCCCCGGTATCCCCGAACCGTCCTACCTCCCCGAAGGCTACGCCTTCGAAAACGCCGTCCGCTCCCCCGACGGCAGCGTCACGCTCACCTACACCAGCACCGCCGGCGACCTCCGGATCACGAGGCTTTCGTCCGCGGATGCCCCGTGCCCCGGCCCAACGGTCGCCGGGAACAAAGATTGGATCGTCCAGGGCAACGGCATCCTGGGCCGGGCGGTCTACCTGAACGACGACCGCTCGGAAGGCTCCCTCTGGCTGCTCCGGTGGGACTGGAACGACGCCTCTTTCTGCATGACGGGAAGGCTCCCCGCGGACGAGATGATGCGGGTCGCTGCATCGGTGGTCGGCGAGGGGTGACCGGAGCGAACGGGAGCCGACCGGCGGGGATCCTATCCTTGCCGGTCGGCGCGGCCCGGGTTCCCGGCCCATTGCGGCGGTTTTGGGCCCGGAATCGATGTGGGTGACCCGACGTGTAGCTGCGTGTCACAGAAAAGGTATATAGATGAACGTTGACTTCTCCATCGTGGATGCCGGCGCGGGGGCCGTCCATCCCCGGATGACGCGCCCCGCATGCCCGGAGGCAATGGGATGTGCGCATTCTCTCTACTTGAATGATACGCCATGCGTGGTATCTTGCGTTGGATGAGACCCACCAAAGCAACGTTCGGATAGCATCGTTGGCGAGAACACTGCTTGTGGTGACGATCGCATCTGGGGGGAGGGATCTGTGATCGCCGATCCACCTGTTGACAGTGAGATCTACCGGTGGCTGTACCAGTGTAATTAAATTGAGGTCTTAACATGGCACTAAAAAAGGTTGGTGTACTCGTATGTCTCGCTCTGGCGATCGCAGTCGGATGCATGTGGATTTTTGGTCCGGGTCAGGCCCCGGCGAATCCTCTTCCCGCCGTGGCGGGCGCAGGTGAAGCGAAGTACTCTCTCACTGCCGAGTTCCCGGAGGTGCGCGACTCATATACGCTCTACCGGGTGGTTCCCGCCACCGTCACCGAGGAGCAGGTCCGGGAGATTGCGGAGCCGTTCGGGCTCTCGGGAGAACCGAAAGCGGTCAGCGAGGTGACCGGGGAGTACCTCCTTGTCGACACCTCGAAGGAGCCGGAGGAGCAGGTATCGGTGTATGCACATTCCGGCGGGGTGGCCTACCACATCCTTGACCTGGAACTGCCGACCGAAGTGACCCGGCAGCCGGACCTCCCAACGGACGCGGAGGCAGAGAAGATTGCTCTTACATTCCTGGAGAAGACCGGCATGCAGTCGCCGGACGCCCGGGTCGTGAAGACCGAGGTGAACCAGAAGCAGGAGGTCTGGAAATCAGGCGGCAGCGAACCGGAGGTGTCGTACGATGTGACGAAAGCGGTCCGGTTCGGCCGGTCGTTCGACGGGCTGCCGGTCTATGGTGACGAATTTGCGGTGATCCTGGGTGACGGCGGTGAGGTCGTCGGGCTCGTGAAGACCTGGCGGGAGGTGACGCCGGACGGGAATGTCAGCCTCCGATCCCCCGAGGGGGCGTATGAGGATCTTCGCGCAGCAAGGACTGTCCGCCCTCACGTGGGTGGGGAGTATGATCAGATCACGATCGAGAATGTCGCGATCGGTTATTGGATGGAGCCGAGGGGTTTTGTGCAAGATCTGGTCCGACCGGTTTATGTGTTTTCCGGAACCGCCCTCCGGAACGGCGTTGAGGAACCGTATGTTGAGTATGTCTTTGCTGATGAGGGAAAGCAGTGAGATCTACTTTTCCTCTCCTATTTTTGGATGCTCATAACTGTCCGCGAATACACCCTCCGGAGTACCGGCATGACTGAAGGCGTTTCTTTTCTGGCCATATTTCTGGAGACCGTGGAGTTCATGGTTCCGGTATATCTCTTCCTTCTCTGTACGTTCGCTGTTGTTCTTCTTCTCTGGTACGCCTGGCCCCGCCTCACCGGCCGGGATCGGGGGCGGATCACGACAAAGGAGTATGCCCTGATTGCCTTCGGTACCGTTCTCCTCTCCATGCCGATCCCGCTCCGCTGGTTCAGCCTCTCCCTGTGGGGAATCTATTCCCTGGCGGCCCTCTCCACCGCCGCTCTCTTCGTCTGGTTCTTTCGACTGTTCTTCACCGGGGGAAGCATACCGATATGGGAGTATGCCTGGCTCGCCGTGATCGTCTTCTGCCTGCCGTTGCTGATAC
>JALNXI010000349.1 GCA_023230425.1 Methanoculleus sp.
GGCAAAAACCCCTGCGAGACGAAGAGCCGGGCGTACTTCCCGGCATACCGCTCCCAGTCCTCCCAGGTGAGGAAGAAACTCTTCGGGACCCCGCTCGTCCCGGAGGTCTCGTTGACCGTGAAGACCGCCTCCCAGGGGACGCTCTTAAAGCAGAACTCGGTGGTCTGCGGGGGCTGGTAGCGCCGGATCGTCGCCCCGGATATAATGGGGAGGTCGCGGAGGTCCTCGTGCTCCCGGATCGCCTCCGGGCGGACGTTGTGCCGCTCAAACCACCGGCGGTAGAAAGGGGAGTGCTCCTCTGCGTACAGGACGGTCGAGCGGACCCGTTCGTCGATGAGCGCGTCGAGATCCGGACGGGCAAGCGTCTCCACCGCCGGATTATAGTACCGGTCGTCTGCCATCCGGCCGTGATGGACTCCGGGGGTAAAAATAGGTGCCGGTGATCAGATCGCCCAGGCGGGGAGGGTGGGGGAGATACCGAGCGCCCAGAGGACGACGGTGAAGAGGAAAAACACCCAGAGCACGACGCCGATGAGGTCGAGCGCCCAGCCGGACCTGAGAAGGTCTCTCGCGGTGACGTAGCCGCTCCCGTAGGCGACGGCGTTTGGGGGGGTGGCGACCGGGAGCATGAACGCCATCGAGGCGCAGACCGCCGCGGTCATCATCAGTATGATCGGGTTGACCCCCACGCTGAGGGCCGTGGCCGCCATGATCGGCATCAGGACGGCGGCCATGGCGGTGTTCGAGGTGATCTCGGTCGCAAACGAGACCGCGAGCGCCACCACGAGGACCAGGATGACGATCGGGAGCCCATGGATGAGGGTGAGGGACTCGACGATCGTCGCGGCAAGCCCGCTCTGAATGAACCCTTTCGAGAGGGCGATGCCGCCGCCGAAGAGGAGCAGGATGCCCCACGGGATCTTCACCGCCCACTCCCAGTCCATGGTGAATATGCCCTCCTTCCGGTCGACCGGGAGGACAAAGAGGAGGAGTGCCCCGAAGATCGCGATGGTGGAGTCTTTGATACCCGGGAAGATCATGTCGAGGCCCGGTATGGTGATACCGCCGATCTCCTTTGTCTGCGCAAATATCCAGGCAAGAGCGGTCAGGGCGAAGACAATGAGCGTCCACCGTTCCCCCGTTGATATGGATCCGAGTTTCGCGAGTTCCTCCCGGATGATCCCCCGGGCGCTCGGGAGGGTTGCCGCCATCCGGCGGTAGGGGACGAAGGTAAGCCAGACCCAGGCGAGGAAGAGGAATACGGCGGCGAACGGGACGCCGAACTTCATCCAGGTGAAGAAGTCGATGGAGGGTGCGGCGGGAAAGATCGTCGCGAGCTGGGATATGAAGATCCCGTTTGGGGGCGTGCCGATGATCGTGGCGATGCCCCCGATGCTCGCGGCGTAGGGGATGGATATGATCAGGCACCGGGCGAGCGCCTGCTGTTCTTCGTCGAGGCTCTCGAGTGCCCGGTCGGTCCCGGGGATGATCGTCAGGATGATCGCGACTGCGATCGGGATCATCATCATCGTGGTGGCGGTGTTCGAGATCCACATCGAGAGGAACGCTGTGGCGACCATGAACCCGAGCACCAGGCGTTTCGGGCTCGTCCCCACAACCCGGATGATATGGAGGGCGATGCGCCTGTGCAGACCCCACCGCTGCATCGACATCGCGATAATGAACCCGCCGAGGAAGAGGAAGATCACCTCGTTGCCGTAGGAGACCGCCACCTCCACCGGGGAGAGAACCCCGAGTGCCGGGAAGAGGACCAGCGGGAGCAGGGCGGTCGCCTCCAGGGGGATGACGCCCGAAACCCAGAAGAGGATCATGAGGACGGTCACTGCCGCAACGGACTTCGCCTCAGGCGCAAGGAGGCCGGGATCGATGGGGATCGCCAGGACCGCGAAGAAGACGAGGAGTGACGCAACGATGAAGGCGACCTTTTTCATCCTCAAACCTGGGAGAAGAAATTATTTAAGCATGCGGAATTGAAATCGCACGGGATTGGAGTGGCGGGAGTCGGAACGGGCCGTCTCACCACGGCAAGCCCCATCTGGTCGGGCTCACCGCACCCATACGCCCGGGGCTGCACCAACCTATATCTACAGAATCAGCACACGGAATACCATGGCACCAGATTGGATCCGCAGGCGGGGTCTGCCGGCCCTCCTCCTGGCCGTCTGCTTCCTCGCTCTCTGTGCGGGGCAGGCAGAGGCCCGCGGCCCGGCGATCAGCGACATCCAGCCCTACGACACGATCTTCGTCTACGAAGAGGGGCTCAACCTCTCGCAACTCCGCAACGCGACCACGGATAACCCTGTTGTGGCGCTCCAGAAGTATCAGGACGACAACACCAGAAAATCGCTCATAAAGAGTATCCCGGTCGTCGACGACACCAACTTCGAGGTGCAGGACCTGCTCGTGGGCCACGAGTACGGGACCTACTACGCCTTCAACCCCACTGACGGCACGACGGCGCTCGTTATGATCCGCGAACCACGGGTCTTCCTTGACGTTGTGCTCGCAAACCCCTACCACAACGAGCCCCTGGCCGGACTCTCCGTCTCCGAGAACACCCGGATAGCGTTCCGGATAGCCTCCCCCGACGTCGGGGCCATCTACCAGGCTGGCGGTGTCTACCCGGCGACGGTCGATATCGTGCTCACCCATCCGGGCGGCGCGGAGAGCACCGTCATCAGCGGGCTTAACTTCGCCGGATTGAACGTCAGTTCGACCCGGTTCTACACCGACGACCCCGGCAGGCCCGGCGCAATCCCGCTCTCCGGCCTCCGTGATCCGGGGACCTACACCGTCCGGGCCGAGTGGAGGACGCCGGAAGCCTTCGACGCCTACGCCCCCAACTCGGA
>JALNXI010000348.1 GCA_023230425.1 Methanoculleus sp.
CGGCGGCGAGGCGGTCCCGCTCGACGTCAACTTCCGGAGCACGCCCGAGGTCGTCGGGTTCACGAACGCCGTCTTCGGCGCCCTTATGGCGGAGTGCAGCGAGCCCTGGGAGTTCCTGTACGAACCTTTGCGGGCGAACCGGTGCGACGATGCCGGATCGGTCGAACTCCTCCTCTGCCCGAAGGTCAAGGACCGGTCGGCCGGCCGCCGTGCTGAAGCGGAGATGGTCGCCCGGAAGATCCGGCACCTCGTCGAAGAGGGAGAGAAGCCCGTCTACCGGGACGGAGAGGCCCGGCCGGCGGGGTACGGCGATGTGGCCATCCTGCTTGAACGGCGGACAAACCTTGCCTACTACGAGTGGGCGCTTGAGCGCTACGGCGTCCCCTACCATGTCCATGCAGGGCTCGGGTTCTACGAGCGCCAGGAGGTCTACGACCTCTACAACATACTCCGGTTCCTCGTAAACGACCTGGACGATGTGGCGCTCTACGGCCTGCTGCGGTCGCCCTACTTCGGGTTCTCCGACGTCCGGCTCTTCCATATCGGTGAGACGGGCCCGGCGGGGATCTCCCTCTGGGAGCGGCTGCAGCGAGCCCCTGGGGAGGACGCCGCGGCGGCGGTCCGGCTCCTTTCGTCCTGGCTCTCGCACGCCCGCAGGCTCCCGCCCGCCCGTCTCATCCGTCGGATCGTCGACGCCTCAGGGATCGCGGTGGTCTTCGGCGGGATGGTCGGGGGCGAGCAGGCGGCCGCGAACGTCGAGAAGTTCATCGCTATCGCAAGGGAGGCCGACTGCTCCACGCTCGCCGATCTCGTCAGGGAGGTTGGGCTCTCTATTGACGACGGGCAGCGGGAGGGGGATGCGCAGATCGATATAGCGTCTGCAGACGTGGTCTCGATCATGACGGTGCATGCCGCAAAGGGGCTCGAGTTCCCGGTCGTCGTCGTCCCGGACCTTGCGGAGACGCCGAGGGCCGACGGCTCCACCATCATGGTCGAGGACGGGCTCAGGCTCGGGGTCAAGATACCGAACCCGGCAAACGACCACGAGCGCGAGGAGACGCCCATCCTCTGGGTCCTCAAGGACGAGCACCGGCAGAAGGGGGAGGCCGAGCAGAAACGGCTCTTCTACGTCGCCGTAACACGGGCGAAAGACCACCTGGTCCTCTGCGGGGAGAGGCCGGCCGGGGTCCCGGAGACCCTGGCGGCCGCAAAGACCCGGATGGCCTGGCTCGCGCACTGCCTCGGGCTCTCCGAAGAGGTCTGTGAACGGGGCGAAGCCGCCCTGGGGGCGCTCCGCATCCCGCTCACCCTCGACCCGGCGGCGATCCCGGTCAACGTGCAGGAGACCTCACCCGTGTATCTCCCGCTGCCGGACGACGATGTGGCGACCGAAGTGCCGGTGAGCCTTTTCCTGGCGGGTGAGGAGGAGCACGTCTACTCGGCGAGCGCGATCGAGCGCTACCTCCGCTGCCCGGCGGAGTACGGGCGCTGCTCACGGATACCGGGGATCGCCGCCGCTCCGGACCCGATAACCCGGGGCCTCGTCGTCCACGAGGTCTTCCGCGGCCGGGACCCCGCCGCGGTGCTGCGGCGCTACGGCATGGACCCCGGCCGGGCAGCGGAGTACCGGGAACTCTACGAGCGGTTCCGTGCGTCGCCCCTGATGCAGGGACGTATCGGCGACCACTGCGAGGTGCCGTTCCTGGCGCGGGTGAACGGCGTTTCGTTCGAGGGGTCCATCGACCGGCTGGTGCAGCGGCCGGACGGCGCCTGGATCCTGGTCGACTACAAGACCGGGACACCGGGGGGTGTCGAGGACTACGCGCTCCAGATGACGGTCTACCACCACGCCGCCGCCCGGATCCTCGGTCAGCCGGTGACGCCGTACCTCTACTTCGTCGACGCCGACCGCTGGGTGGAGGTTGCGGTGGATGAGGAGCGGGTTTTTGCTACGATCGAGCAGGCGGTCCGGGGGATCGAGGAGGGGGGTTGACAGCGGGGTGCGAGGGGTGCCAGGGGCCCGGGCGATCAGGAACCTGTTCCAGGGAGGCGCAGGGGGGAGGAGGGAACTCCGTGTGGGGGTGAACGGTCCCGTTCAGGACCGGCAGTTCGTGTGACCCGTCCCCTCACTGGACGCAATATCGGCATGTACCCGTTTGGTTGGAATCCGACGCCGGCAGGGCCACACTCCCGGAACACGGATCGGTGCCACGTATACTCTATAATATGAGAATCCAAGCGTTCATAGGCCCCTATGTCGTGCGAGCTCACCGAAGAAACTCTCTTTATTCTCAACCTGCTCTACAAAAGGAGATGTGTAAACATAGATAAAGGGTATCATTCGGAACTGTTGTGCAAATTATACGGCAATAAATTTTCCGCCAGGGAATATCTCTCGTGCAAAGAAGCAATAAAAATACTGCTCAACGAAGGATACATTACAAAAATCAGGAAAAAGAAAGACAAATACTATCTTTCGGACATGAATAAAGCGATCCAGACACTGGTATGCCACGGATACATCACCCTTGACGGCCTGTAGCGCCTGGCCACAGGGCCAATACAAAATATTTTTATCACAGGCGATAACAAAAGTTATCACCATACAATACGTATGCATTGTCGCCGCGGTAGAGCGACTCCATGAAATGATTGATTAAAATCTAAAGATGTGAAAGGTATGACTCGTCCCTTTGAAGGAGTGTTTGGGAACACCTGTGAATTACGACTTCTTGAATTCCTGTTGCCACTCTATGACATGAAGTTCAACGTCACCGAACTCTCGGAAGAAGCAGGCGTAAGCCGGGTCACGGCCGGGAGGGTGGTTAAGAAGTTCGTCGAATGGGGGATCCTCATCGCCACCAATGACC
>JALNXI010000350.1 GCA_023230425.1 Methanoculleus sp.
GAACTCTTTCTCCGGCCCGCCCGGCATCGGAAAGAGTTCTCTCTTAACCTGGCTCGCATACGAGGTCCAGGAACGTCCCGGCGGGATGCAGTCTCCCGTCCTCAGGGGGGAGATCTTCGACCTCCCGGGGATGATCTTCTCTGCGTTCCGGGAACTGCAGAAAGACCTGCACAACCACGCCACGTCCGGCAGGTTTGGGGATGTCCTCGGGAGCGAAGGCATGCAGGAGGCAATCCGGTATGCCGACGATGTATTCGAGAAGTACGCCGCCCCGGTGGAGCCGGTCGGCCTGCTCTCAAAGACCGGCGAGGAGATCATCGGCATCTTCGCCCGGTCACCTGAGGTCGGGTATGACCGGGTGCGCCAGGCGTTTGGGGAACTCCTGCAAGAACTCGGGAGGCTTATGGTCGGGACCGGCCGTATCGCGGCAGTCCTGCTCGACGACGTCCATCTCGCCTCGAGCCTTGACCGACGCCTCCTCCGGGACACCGTGCACGACCTCCCCCCCGGCATCCTCCTCGCCTTCACCTGCCGGAGAGAGGATGGGGCCGGCTCCGGGTACGTGACGATGCAGGAAGAGATCCGGGGTCTCGGCTCACCTGAAGTGCCGCTTTCAGGGATGCGCGCCCATGAGATCCGTGAGATGGCGAAGAGGCGGTTCGGTCTCGCTATCGACGACGCAGCCGCCGGCATGCTCGAGGAGGCTTCAGGCAACCCGTTCAGCCTCATGGCCTGCTTCAACACCCTGCGCCACCGGGGGCTCGCACCCTCCCCCGAGAATATAACGGACGTGTTCGCCGGAGCCGGGGAGCCGGCAGGGCTTGCTTTTGCTGCGCTCGACGAGCCCGGTAAGGCGTGGGCGGAGGAACTCTGCGTCTTAACCCCTCCCTTTGCGGTCCCGGTCATGGCCTGCATGCTAAAACTCCAGGGGATGAGTGTTACGCTGATGACGGACCGGATGCAGGAGAGCGGCATATTCCGGAGGCTCCCGGGCGGCGAGTACGCCTTCGCCCATCCCCTCCTGCAGGAGCACTGCAGGCGTGAACTCTCCGGGGATGCGCGGACAGCGCTCAATGCCCGCGCGGCCGACTGCTTCGAACGCAGCATGCACCGTCTCTCCGGCAGACTGCACGTCCTCCTCTCGCTTGCCTGCCATTTCTTCCACGCGCGGGAGTACGGGAAGGCCGCGGACCTGAACCTGGAGCTGGGGCTCCGGTTCTACCACCGTGAGGATTACGATACGGCGCTCGTGCTGACAGACCGGGCGGTCACCTCTGCGGAGCACCTCGGGGATGACACCCTCCTCGCCGCTGCACGGCAGCAGAAGGACTTTATCCGGCAGAAGATCGGCGGCCCGGTCGAGGCCGCGCAGTGAGGGTTTATGCCATCCGGAAGCGACGATCTGACGCGATTAGCATGCTCGAGGTAGAAGCAAAGTTTGCGGTCAGAGATCCGGGAGAAGTCAGGGACCGGCTCAACCGGCAGGAAGTCCGGATGACCAGAAGACAGCAGGAACACGACGTCTACTACAACGCCCCCCACCGCGATTTCGGGAAGACCGACGAGGCATTAAGGGTCAGGTATGACGATACCGGGGTTACCGCAACCTACAAAGGGCCGAAGGTCCGGGTCGGGAGCGCAAAGGCCCGCGAGGAGTTCAACCTGACGGTGGCCTCAGGGGAAACGCTTGAGGAGATCCTCTCTCGTCTCGGGTTCCGGCGGGCCGCCACGGTCTCAAAAACCCGGGAGTTCTACGAGATAGGAGACGTGACGGTGACGCTCGACGACGTCGAGGGTCTCGGGACGTTTGTCGAGATCGAGATCCTGACAGAAGACGGTAAAGAGGATGCCGCGGACCGGATCGGAGAAATTGCAAAAGGATTGGGTGTAGATGGCCCACCGATCTACACCTCGTATCTTGAGATGCTGTTATCTAAACGGTGATGAGGTCAATATGAATATCTTTTGGCTCCTTCCCAAAGTGGATGATAGCGCCGTACCCGTCTGAAGCGGGTCCGGGGTTGACGACGGTGACACCGTCGACCTCAGTGATGCCCCGTGCCTCGTGGATGTGGGCACAGCAGATGAGGTCGAACCGGTTCATGTGCTTCCTGATGCTCCGGCTCCCAACGTGATCTTCGCCGACGGAGTCCAGGGCTTCATACGGCGGGGCGTGGCTGACCAGGACGTTGTGGACGTTCTTGTCCATGTGGTTGACAATCCGGGTGAGTTCTTTATCAATCTCTTCTTCTGTCAGTTCAAACGGCGTGTCGAAGGGGGTCTTATTGGAACCCCCAAGCCCTGCGAGCGTTATCTTGCCAAGCGTCATCCACGAGTTGTGCAGACAGACCGCATCTGAGCGTTCAAGCACGTCGATGATCTCGCGGGGATCGCAGTTGCCGGGGATTGCGAAACATGGTACTTCGAAGTTAGAGAGTACCGAATCTACAGGCTCAAGTGGACCGAAGTTGGTGATGTCGCCTGCAATGATGACTGCATCGTAGTCGTAGCTGAGAAAAGCGTCAAGCTTTCCGTAGTTACCGTGCAGATCTGCTAAGAGTAGCACATCCGTCATGCACTATAAGTGAGAAGTGCGTCTAAAAAACCTTATCTCATGATCCATCCATGAACCGGTTATTCTTCCCCCGAGTGCCAGTTTGCCAAGAACCTTTTCTGTTTCTGGGAGGAGACTGCGTGGCCGGCTCTTCCAGAGCGGAGTTCCGGGTAGCGGCATGAAACAGTGGATATGGGCCTTCCCCACCCGGGTGACCAATTTCACGAGATCGAGGGTTGCGCGCTGGTCCTCATCGCTCTCGAACGGCAGCCCGAGGATGAAATCGACGACCGGGATGAGCCCGTTCTCCCG
>JALNXI010000351.1 GCA_023230425.1 Methanoculleus sp.
CCACCCGGGCTACTATGCGTGGAGCGAGGAGCGGGAGCGGGCGGTGGGGAAGTTCCGGCAGTCGCTTTCCGAACTGACGGCGGCGGCCGACGATCTCTCGGTCACGTTCTTTGTCGAGAACATGGGCAACTGGGAGTACTTCTTCCTGCGCTCCTGCGAGGACCTGCCGCTCATCGACGGGCTCGGGCTTGCGCTCGATGTCGGCCACGCGAACCTGAACGGGTGCCTGGACTGTTTCCTCACCCACCCGGCGGCGCACTACCACCTGCATGACAACAGCGGCGCCGAAGACACGCATTCCCCGGTCGGGGCCGGGACGATCGACTTTTCAGCCGTGATGAGGGCCGTCGCGAGGGACAACGTCATCCCGATCGTCGAGGTGGATACGCTTGAGGGCGTAGTCGCGAGCATCGGCGCTCTGGAGACGATCGATGCTGCTTCACGGGGCAGATAGGGCCGGTCGAACCCGGTTCCTCCCCCGGCAGCACCGTAACCTTTTATAAGGAAAAACTCCAACATAAGTGGTGCTTCACGCCTCAGTGGCTCAGCCGGTAGAGCGCGTCCTTGGTAAGGACGAGGTCGCGAGTTCGAATCTCGCCTGAGGCTTCCCTTGTTCTGGTTCCAGCCTTTTAGTAAATGTTATATCCTTGTTCTCCGGCTCCTCGAGCGTGAGGGCGAGCCCCTGCCCGCCTGTTCCACCAATGACTGCTGCTTTCATGATGTCGCCTCCTGGATGCGCTCGTGCAGGCCGATTGCCCGGCGACTCTCTGCGTTGAGAAAGAGGAGATGAGAGGTCCGGACTCTTTCCTCTTAAACGACAACTGTCTACCCTCGCTTCTTCACGAACGTCCCCTCGTTGAGCTCGCGGAATGCCTCGCGGAGCTCCTCGTCCGTGTTCATCACGACCGGCCCGCGCCAGGCCACCGGCTCGCCGATAGGCCGGCCCGCGACGAGCAGAAATCGCACGCCGTCCGGCCCCGCTTCTGCCCGGACCACGTCTCCGGGGCCGAGCCTGACCGCGTGGGCGTTTTCGGGGGCAGTCCCGCCTTCACAAAAGGCCGCCGCTCCGGCGAAAACGTAGGCGAATGCCGTCATCGCCCGGTCTGTCGGGTGCTCAAAGACCATACGGGATTCAAGTGCCACGTCCAGAAAGGTCGGGTCGGCCACGATCTCGGTCACCGGCCCTTGAGCCCCGCCGTGCTCCCCCGCGACCACGCGGACCGTCGTGCCGTCCCCGCGTACGACCGGGATCGCGTCCCCTGCGATCTCCTGGTATCGCGGGTCCATCATCTTCTTCTCGGCCGGCAGGTTCACCCAGAGCTGGAACCCGCCCATCCGCCCGTCGACGGGCTTCGGCATCTCCTGGTGAAGGATCCCCGAACCGGCCGTCATCCACTGCACCCCACCGGCCCCGACCGAGCCGGCATGCCCCATGCTGTCGCCGTGCTCGACCTTCCCCTCGATCATGTAGGTCACCGTCTCCATCCCCCGGTGCGGGTGCCAGGGGAAACCGGCCAGGTAATCCTCCGGCCGGTCGCCCCGGAAGTCGTCGAGCATCAGGAACGGGTCGAACCGCGGGACCTCGGAGGATCCGAAGGCCCGTCGGAGCCGGACCCCGGCCCCCTCGAGCGTCGGCCGGGCTGTGAGCACCTCGACCGCTTCGCGTATGTCTGCCATGCTCCCCCATCGATTCCGGGTGAGCATAAATTACCACCGGTGGGTGGAGGAAACGCCCCGCATCGCTGGTGTAAGGCAGAGTTACACCGTTTTCCTTGCCCTGTCACCCTTAAGCCACGTGGCGTTTTACCCATGCAACATAGCGGTCTATCCAGTTCTGCAGGAACGGTTTGCTTGCCTCGCCGATATCTCCCGCTTCATTAAAGAGGCCTTCCCGTACCCGGATGAATGCTTCAGGCTGGCCCTGCGTGGGCACGTCCAGAGCTGCGAGGATATTGCGCAGGTGTTGCTGGGCCATGGCCGTCCCGGAAGAACCGGGAGAGACGCCCAGGATGCCTGCCGGTTTCCCGGCCCAGACGTTTTGGCCGTAAGGGCGCGAACCATGGTCGAGGACGTTCTTGAGGATACCGGGGATCGAACGGTTGTATTCGGGGGTCACGATCAGGAGACCGTCGGCGGCCTGGACCTCGGCCTTCATCCTTCTCACGGATGCCGCCTGGTTCTCGTCGTCATCCTGGTTATACGCCGGCAGGTCGCTGATCTGTATCTGGTTAAATGAGAACTCCAGAGGTGCCAGCTTCGCGATGGCGGTTGCAAGTTTCCGGTTGTATGAGTCTTTCCGGAGACTTCCGACGATAACGGCGATGCGGTACTGACGCATGATCCGTACTCATCCAGCGTGTGCATAAACTTAGCTCCGGTGGTTATCACCGGGATGGTGCATGGAATCCCAAAAATAGGACATCGTTTTTTTCACACACCCTTGATTGGGATCTGGGTGTTCGCGCTGGATATAGGAGATTTTCTTGAGGACTTATTCCAGAGAGAAGCGGATCTGTTCTCCGAAGAGTGGATGAGTGAGAGATTCCGCATGTGCCTGGCATGAATTCTGCAGACACAACGGCGAAAGAAACTTTCGACATGCAGGTAGAAACCCCATCTGTGCGTAACTCCTCTTTTTAGTGAATACTGCAAAACTCCTCGAACTCCCAATGAATTAAAGAACTGCCCCGACATACCAATCAGACACCTATGGCACCAATACAACACGGCGACACTCTGCTCCTCCATTTCACCAGCACCCGCCCCGACGGCGAGGTCTTCGAGGATACCCGGACGGGTGAACCGGTCCAGGTAACTCTCGGCGAGGGCCAGATCAATCCGCTCTTTGAGAGAGCGCTGA
>JALNXI010000352.1 GCA_023230425.1 Methanoculleus sp.
CCGGCGGGTCTTTCTCCGTATACACCGGGCCGAAGAGAGCATCCACGGGACCGGGGCGCACTTCCATGAGGTGGGTGCGGACGACGCCGTCGCCGACGTGGTCGGGGCCTGCACCGCCCTCCACTCACTCGACGTCGACGCCGTGGCCGTCCTCCCGGTCGCCCTCGGCCGGGGGTTTGTGGTATCTGCTCACGGCACGTTTCCCATCCCGGCTCCCGCGACCGTGGCGATACTTGCCGGGTCGGGTCTGCAGACGGTCACCGGGAACGAGGAGCGGGAACTCTGCACGCCGACGGGGGCCGCTCTCCTCGCCGAGTTCTCGACGGTCCGGCCGGAGGCCCTCGGCCCGGCGGGCATTAAGGCGGTCGGCTATGGGGCCGGGAGCAGGAACCCGGCGGGAAAACCAAACGTCCTCCGGTCGATGCTCCTCTCTGCAGAGGAGCAGACCAACGGCGACCGGGTCGACATCCTTGAGACGAACGTGGACGACGTGACCGGGGAAGCCCTCGCCTACACGCTCGGCCGCCTTATGGAGGAGGGGGCACGGGACGCAAGCGCCATCCCTCTCGTGATGAAGAAGGGACGGAGCGGCCACCTTGTCAGGGTGATCTCTCCGCCCGACGCGACCGACAGCCTCGTCGGGGTGATGGCCCGGGAACTCGGGACGCTTGGTATACGGTGCATACCGATGATCCACCGGTCCGTCGCCGAGCGGACGGTCGAGCCGGTCACGGTGAGACTCCGGGACAGAGAGTGGACGATCGACGTCAAGTGCGGATGGTCGGAGGGGAAGATCACATCCTTCAAGGCGGAGTACGAGCAAGCGGCGGCGTGCGCCCGGGACCTCGGGGTCCCGCTCCGCGACGTCACCGGGACTGTTGAGGCCGCTGCACGGGCGCAGTTCATCGAGCGGGGCGTGCTCACGCCATGAAGTCGGACCGGGTCAGCACGGGGAGCCAGGCCCTCGACGACCTGCTGGGTGGGGGCCTCGAGCGGCGGACGATCACCCAGATCTACGGCGAGGCCGCGAGCGGCAAGAGCACCCTCTGCCTGATGGCGGCGGTGGCAAATCTCCGGTCCGGGAACTCGGTCGTCTACATCG
Organism: Methanoculleus sp.; assembly: GCA_023230425.1. Lineage (GTDB taxonomy): Archaea > Halobacteriota > Methanomicrobia > Methanomicrobiales > Methanoculleaceae > Methanoculleus. The sequence continues at coordinate 1,103 of JALNXI010000352.1, forward strand.
ATACCGAAGGGTTCTCGGTGGAGCGGTTTACGCAGATCGCCGGGGAGAACGCCGGGGCGTTTGCGGACCGGCTCTACCTCTTTGAGCCGATCGACTTCGCCCAGCAGGGAGCGATGATCGCCGACGCGGAAGGGCTGCTCCGGAAGCGCGAGGATGCTCCTGTGGGCCTGCTGGTGATGGACTCGGCGACCGCCCTCTACCGGACCGAACTCGACCTCGGAAGGGAGGCGTTGCGCAAGCTCTCCCACCATATGGTCAAACTCCTCGGGCTTGCGAAGAAGTACGATATACCGGTCCTGATCACCAACCAGATCTTTATGGATGTGGAACGCGACCGGGTCTCCGGCCTCGGAGGGACGGCACTTGAGCATATCTCAAAGGCCATCGTGAGGCTCGAAAAGAAGGATAGTGTCCGGCGGGCCATGCTCCGGAAGCACCGGTCCCGGCCGGAGGGTATCTCGTTCGATTTTGTGCTCACCGGGGACGGGATCAGAAAGGTATAACGCCCGCAAAGACCGTCTCGGCGGGGCCTTCCATGGTGACGGCCTCTCCGAAGCGGATGACGAGCGGACCCCCTTTTGTCTCCACCTTTACAGTCTCACCGACTTTCCCGAGGTGGTGGGCGACCGCTGCCGACGCAGTGGCGCCGGTGCCGCAGCTCTCGGTCTCGCCCTCGACGCCGCGCTCGAACGTCCGGATACGGAGCGTGTCACTGCCGGCGTCCTCAACGAAGTTGACGTTTGCACCCTCAACGAAGGTGGGGTGGTTCCGGATCGCGGGGCCGACGGTGGCGATATCGACGGCGCCGATCTCTTTCACAAAGACGACGGCGTGAGGGACACCGGTGTTCGCGGCATGGACGGTGAACCCCCGGATCTCCTCTTTATACTCCCCGTTCCCGGTGGCGGGAATGGTGCTCCGCTCGAACTTCGGTGTCGGCATGGTGATGGTCGCGGTGAACTCGTCGTCAGCATACCCCATCGTGACCGGGACGATCCCGGCCCCGGTCTCGACCGAACAGGACTCCTTCACGTAGCCGGTGTCGTAGGCGTACTTCGCGAGGCACCGAATGCCGTTCCCGCACATCGCGGCCTCGCTCTCGTCGGGCTGGAAGAGCCGCATCCGGATGTCGGCCGAATCGGACGCCTGGAGGAAGAGAATGCCGTCGGCGCCGATGCCGAACCTGCGGTCGCAGTAGAGCGCCGCAAACGATCCCTTCATCTCCTCGGGGATGGCCTCCATTTTGTATTCATCGATCAAGATGAAGTCGTTGCCGTTTCCCTGCAGTTTGGTGAACGCTATCTCCATAGTGTAGCCTCTATAATGTAGGTATAGGGAGCGGTGGATGATAATCGTGGTGCCGGGCGGGGATTCTTCGGTAAGGTCTCCTGCCGGAAAGGCAGGAGTGCATCTATGACGTCCATCGGAACAGAAGATCGGTTCCTACCTTCCATGCGCCTGCTCAGGTACAACGAAACAGCGGACAGCAGGAGCAATCCGTACACCAGGTAACGGATGACAGAAAACCGGGGTTCAAGGGGCGCAAGCAAGCCCCCGGCTTGAGCCGTGGGGAGAATTGCGCCCTTTGGTCCGTTCACTTTCACCCCGCACGGCATATCGTATTGGTTGATGAGGCCCAACCCCTCTATTGGTTCAAGCAATGAGACACGTCACCCGTTACCGTGCATACCCCTCTCACACCGTTGAGCACCAGCTGTTCACCGGGTTTGCGAGATGCACCTTTGTACGGAACCACT
>JALNXI010000353.1 GCA_023230425.1 Methanoculleus sp.
TCAGGGACTGCTTCTACTCCTGTATCGAACTCCTGGACGACGCTATCCGGGAGGTCGCCGGGCTGGACGAGCCCCCTGAGATGAACTTCATACGGAAGCACGCCCTCGAAGGGAGCGGGACGGCTCGTATCTTCGGGAGCAGGCCGGGCACCTACGGCAACGGCGTCAGCCTGGCGGTCTATGCATCGGCGTGGAAGGAGGAGGCGGACCTTGCGGAGGTCTTTCTCAGGTGGAACAGTTACGCCTATGGACGGGACAACTTCGGTGAAGAGTCCCCGGAGACCTTCTCTGCGCAGCTTGCCACCGTCGACCTCACCTTCAACAAGACGGTGACCGACGAGTACGATCTCCTTGGGTGCTGCTGCTACTTCGGGGCGCACGGCGGGCTGACCGGGGCGGTGAGGGCGCTCTCGAACCGGGACGTGCCCGCCTACTACGGCGATACCCGTGACCGGGACCGCGTGGAGGTCAGGACGCTTGCAGAGGAGATACGGCGGGTCGTCAGGGCGAAACTCCTCAACCCGAAATGGATCGAGGGGATGAAGCGGCACGGCTACAAGGGTGCCGGGGACATATCCCGGCAGGTGGGAACCGTCTACGGGTGGGAGGCGACGACACAGGAGGTGGATGACCGGATCTTCGACGACATCACCCGCACGTTCGTCCTGGATGCGGAGATGCGGCAGTTCTTCGCGGACGAGAACCCCTGGGCGCTCGAGGAGATCGGGAGGCGGTTGCTTGAGGCGCACGAACGCGGTCTCTGGGATGCCGACCCGGACGTCCTCGAGGGGCTGCGGGCGGCCTACCTGGAGATGGAGGGCTGGATCGAGGACCGTATGGGAGATGCCGGCGGCGACGTCCAGGGCGGCGCGGTCCGCGTGGTGACCGTGGGGGATGTAAAAGCACTGCGGGGAGCACGGGAGAAGGAATGAGCGGCGTGAAGACGGCGGATGGCGATACCTGTTAACGCGTCGCGCTCTATCATGCCACCGGTAATCGTCTTCACGCGGCACGTTCCCGCTTTTCCCTCATTTCTGTTTTCGCAGTCTGAGCAGACATACCGTGAGAAGCAGCGCACCCACTGCAGAAACTAACTCAAATCCCGGCGATGCGGGTGCCGCCGGATCTTCGAGCTGGATCGCATACAGGTCGTTTCCATCGCTCACGACGATCGCCTTGCCGTCGGGAGACCACTGTTGCATCATGAATGCCGGGTTGTCGGGGCCGAGGGGTGCGAGGTCGGAGCTGTTGCTCATCATCACCCAGAGCGCCTGGTTCCGCGATTCTGACCCGAAGGCGATCCTGCTACCATCCGGCGACCAGACCGGTGATTTGTCCCAGTTTCCGGTTGTCAATTGCTCCGAACCCGATCCGTCGCTATTGATAACCCAGAGAGAGAACTCCGGCTGTGTTCCGGGCGGTGCCGCGACGACGTAGGCGATCCTGTCCCCGTCCGGGGACCAGGAATACCCGGATACGTTCCCCTCGCTGAACGTCACCTGTGTCTTGCCCGTTCCGTCGCTCTGCATGGTCCAGATCTCCCGGTTCCAGGATCTGTCTGCAAGGTATGCGATCCTGTCCCCCCGCGGCTGCCACAGGGGCAGACGTGCATCCCCGTCGCTCGTCAGCTGCTTCTTGTTCCTGCCGTCCGCGTCCATGATCCAGATGTCTGCTTCCGTACGGATGGCCGAGAGGTTCACTGCAGGCGACCCTTCCTGGATGGCCGCATTATCGAAGAGGCAGGAGGTATAGACGATCCGCTTTCCATCGGCGCTCCAGTCCGCCCCGTAGCCGGAGAGCCCCGGAATGGGGAGGATGCGGCCGCCTTCGGTCAGGCGCACCCTCCCGGTCCCGTCCGGGTTCATCGTCCAGAGGTCGAGCCCTCCTCCGTCGTCGGATAAGAAGAGGAGTCTCTTCCCGTCCGGCGACCAGGGGTCGAACTCGGTGAAGAGATTCCACGAAACGTTGTCCGTCACCGGTATTGGGTTCTGGCCGTTGCGCTCCATCACCTGGATGCCGGCATGAACTCTGTCGGATGAGACGAAGGCGATCCTGGCACCGTCCGGAGACCAGAAGGGGTATGCATCGAATGCCGAATCGTTCGTCAGCTGGACGACGGATGCAGCCGTTGCCGGGGGAGCGCACGCGATCAGCAGGAGGATGATGCATATCGTGTTCGGGGTCAGGCCGGATCTTGTCATATTCACAATCCTGTATACAGTTTGGCTACTGATATCAGTTTCCACAGAAGCCATACGATTTTCGCACCGATTGCCAGCCCCACGGGAACGAAGACCGTCACCAGTGCCTGACGAGCAGAGAGACTTCGTGCGTGACGCATACCTGCGGTCCAGAGGAACCCGCACCAGAGGAGAACAGGAATCGCAATTCCTGCATCGATCAGCGATACGACGGTTGTATGCGCTGCCACGCGAGCGGGAATGAAATGGTCCTGCACCGGCAGGGAGATGATCTGGAAGAGGGCCAGATGGAGGAAGCCCCCGATGATCAGGGGTGCGCATCCGTATCCTACATTGGCCAGCGTCCGGAGAAACGTGCCCCGGCCTTTGTACAGGTATGATACCCCGTAGAAGACCGCCGAGTACGATACCCATGCCAGGAACGGTGAGAGAGCCGTTGCAGCCAGGCCCACGTAGACGATCGGGTGCGCGGACGGGTCGGCGAGCTCCAGCGTTCGGGCGTACGCGATGATTGTATCGTAATTACCGGCGATCTCAACCAGGAATAGGCCGCAGACGATCAGGAACGGAGTTTTCAGGTTGACGGGCCTGGTTGAACGTTCTGCAAAAAATTTATCAGGAGAAAGGCAGAGCAGTTTCAACTGTCGGAAAAATGA
>JALNXI010000354.1 GCA_023230425.1 Methanoculleus sp.
AACTACACCCGGATCGTCCCTGCGAGCGCAAGGCCCTTTGCCGGGAAGTACACGTGGGAGTGATAGGCATGGAGATGAAGACATTCAAGGACCTGAAGTCGGAGGTCTGGGATACGGAACTCTGCTCCGGGTGCGGGGCGTGCGTGGCGGTCTGTCCGGCGGACGCCCTCCGGTTCGAGCCGGGGAACACCGATGCACCGGTGAACATCGGCTACTGCAAAGCCGAGAACGACAGCGTACCCTGCGGGGCATGCTACGCGGCCTGCCCAAGGGTCGACCTCGCGGCGCAGGGGGAGATGCTCGGGTCATACCAGGATATTGTTGCAGCCCGATCGGTATTCACCGTTGAGCGGAAGCAGAGCGGCGGTGCCGTGACGGCAATTCTCGTCAACGCACTCGATGAGGGGTTGATCGATGCGGTCGTCACCGTGACGAGGGACCCCTGGACGATGAAACCGTCCTCAACGTTGATCACCGCTTCAGAGGAACTCGTTCTGCACGCCGGGAGCCGCTACGCCTGGTGGGTGCCGCTCCTGGCCTCCTTGAAGGAGGCGGTGGTCACCCGGAAGTACCGGCACATCGCCGTCGTGGGCGTGCCCTGCGTGGCACGGGCGACGCAGGCGATCCGGGCGAGCGAGCATGAGCTCCTCAAACCCTACGCAAAGGCAATCCGGCTCGTGATCGGCCTCTTCTGCACGGAGACCTTCGACTACGCGAAACTGGTCGAGGGGAAACTGCAGTCGGAGCAGAAGATCGAGCCGTGGGAGATTCGCCGCCTTGACATCAAGGGCAAACTGGACGTCTACCTCCAGGACGAGCGGCAAATCTCCATCCCGCTCGCCGAACTGGAGGAAGCTGTGCGGCCGGGGTGCCGGGTCTGCACCGACTTCACAGCGGTGGAAGCGGACGTCTCGGCCGGAGCCGTCGGGTCGCCAGGAGGCTACACGACGCTCATTATCAGGAACGATATCGGCAGGGGATTCGTCGACCGTGCGGTCTGGCAGGGCAAACTTGCGACCGGCAGCAGCGTCGACCTCTCTATCATCGAGCGCCTGGCGGCGAAAAAAGCAGAGCGCCGGCAGGAATAATACCTTTTTTTAGCGCCGCCTGAATTCATGGGGAGCTCTGGCTTCCTGACCTCTGAAATGATCCCGTACAATATCGCAGGGTAGCGGCGCTTCCGGGCCCGCCGGAACCCGTGACGCAAGCGGTTCCACTCACGTATTCCTACCGCAACGTGAAGGTGCGATGAGGAGACACGCCCGGGCAAGAGATTCATATAGTATGATATATCACACTAGTATGAAAAGTATGAATAACATGAGGTGAATGAGTTGCACCAACTTCGCAAAGGCGCACCGGGCCCTGTACCAGGAGGGGAGACACCGCATGGCAGCAACCATGCATAACTCTGCAGAACCGATCGACCGGATGCCGGATCTTCACTTCCGGCTGATGTCGCTTACCTTACGTATCAGAGATCACTTCAGGCATCCGGGAAGGCTGCTTGGAGAGATCGGGATCCGGGAGGGCATGACCGTCGTGGATTACGGCTGCGGCCCGGGGAGTTACGTCAGGGAAGCGTCCGGACTCGTCGGTGCGACCGGCACCGTCTACGCGGTGGACGTCCATGATCTGGCCGTCGAGGCCGTCTCCCGCCGGAGCCAGAAGGAAGGACTCGCAAACGTCATCCCCGTCCTTGCGAAGGGCTACGACTCGACCCTCCCCGATGCGGCTGCTGATCTCGTCTATGCCCTCGACATGTTCCACCTGGTCGAGAACCAGGACGTGTTCCTCGCGGAACTCCAGCGGATCACGAAACCGGACGGCGCCCTGATCCTGGACGACGGGCACCAGCCGCGGGAGAAGACGCGCCGGGCGATCCACGATTCGGGGGTATGGAAGGTCGAGGAGGAAAACCGCGAATACCTGCGGTGCCGGCCGCTATAGACCGTAACCTGAGAACACATCGATGAGGTGACAGAATTATGTTCCACAATCACCACCGCTGCCAAGACCATGGCAGCAGAAAACACATCTTCGGGACGGTCAAGGTCGGCGAACGCGGCCAGATCGTCATCCCGAAAGAGGCCCGTGAGATCTTCGATATCAAACCCGGCGACACACTGATGGTTCTCGGCAACGAGGACCACGGAATCGCCATCGTCAAAGCGGACAAGTTCCGCCGTATAGCAGAGAGGATGCTCCGGATATTCGATAACGCACCTGAGGAGCCGCCCGAGGATTGAGCAGGGCGGCTTGCGATAGAATGCACACAGATACATTGCACCAGGGAACCGAGACCATGCCGGCCATACACGCCGATAACCTGACGAAATCCTTCGGCGATCTCGTCGCCGTCGACGGCATCTCGTTTTCCATCGAGAGCGGCGAGATATTCGGGCTCCTCGGCCCGAACGGAGCGGGAAAAACCACGACCATCTCCATGCTCTCGACGATGCAGAAACCCACCTCAGGCACGGCGACGGTCAACGGGCACGATATCGTGACGCGAGAAGACGACGTCCGGAGATCTATCGGGATTGTCTTCCAGGACCAGAGTCTGGACGAAGAACTGACGGCATACGAGAACATGGACTTTCACGGCCGCCTCTACCGGATCGGCGGGGAGGAGCGTCGACAGCGTATCGGCGAACTCCTGGCCCTCGTCGGGCTCGAGGGGCGGAGAGACGACCTCGTCAAGAATTACTCGGGCGGCATGCGCCGCAGGCTCGAGATCGCCCGGGGGCTGCTCCACGAGCCGAAAGTGCTCTTCCTGGATGAGCCCACCCTCGGCCTCGACCCGCAGACGCGAAACCACCTCTGGGAGTACATCGCGCGGTTAAAC
>JALNXI010000355.1 GCA_023230425.1 Methanoculleus sp.
TGCCATCAGGTTGGTGGCGACCCTGATCGCCAGGTCAAGATCGCTGTCATAGGCGATCCCGACCTTGACCTCGACACGGCGGGTGTCCATGCGGCTGGAATTGATCACGGGGCTCCCCCAGACAAGGGAGTTAGGGATAGTGATGTAGGTGTTATCGGCCTTCACGAGCTCAGTCGCCATGATGCCGACCGCGGTGACCGTCCCGGAGATGCCCTTGATCTCAACAAACTCCCCCTTATCGATGGGGCGAAGGGCCGCCACCCAGACCCCGGCGGCGAGGTTAGTGATGGTGTCCTGGAGGCCGAAGCCGAGGATGAGCCCTATCACCGCCGAGAGCCCGAGCACCACAGAGGAGATATCGATCCCGAGTGCCGCGAGGACGGTAAGGACGAGGATCACGTAGAGCAGGACCGAGAAGAAGCGGACGAGAAACTCAATGACCAGGTCAGGCAGGTGCGAAGCGCGGGAGAGTGCCTTTGTGAAGGCAGAGATGAGCACCCTCACCACGATCCACCCGATCACGGCGATGATTACGGCGAAAATGACCTTTTCAAGCGTAATGTCAGAGAGCGGAATGGTAGTAGTATTGAGAATATCTACGATCTCCATATACAGAAAGGTGGCATGGGAGGTCAGATAAATACTACACCCCGGATAGGAGAAGGGAGGGAAACGTCAACCTGCACCAGGCAAAAGAGAGGGGCCGGGCATAATCCTGCCGCAGGGATGCCATTTGCCCCGAAGATCGCACGCCTGGCGGCGAGGGCGCCGAGCATGGTACGACGGAGTCCTTCAGCGGGGCAGATGAGCCCGGCGACACTGCCGCCAGCGTAGGGCTGGCGGCTGAATGCGCGGGGCCGCCCGGTTCAGTAACCGAGCTGCTCCCGGACCAGGACCAGAGTTATCCTCCCCTCCTCAAACTCTCTGGCGAGGATAACGTACTTGCCGATTGCACTGGAGATACCGTAGACGCGCCGGGCACGCTGGTCCTCGAGGGGGAGAGCGTACTCCCGGCACCGCCGGAGTGCCTCGTCGAGCGTCGGCACGATCTTGTTCGCCCCGGAGACGAGGATGAGGTGGGCCGCTGCGTGAGGCCACGCCCCCATCCGGCTCCCGGTCTTGTCGCACCCCACCACCTCGCCCGACTCGGCGATCGCCTGGACTCCGGAGAGGAAGTAATCGGCTGCCACGCTTTTGCGGCGGAGGGCATGCCGCTTCTTCTCATCGTTCTCGGCCGTGACGACCGCGTGATAATCCCGCCATCCCTTCCGGTTCTCCTTGAGCACCCGGTCAAACCCGATCTCGACCAGGGTCGTCGAGGTACCGTTCATGATCTCGGCCCCTTCGGGCAGCAGGTCAACGACCGTCCGGAGCGCTTCCTCTGCCGAATCCGTCAGGATCACCCTTATGTTCCGTGCCTCAATCGCTGCAACTGTCTTTTTGATCGTCGCATCGTCCGGTATCCGGCTCCATCGGCCTGCGTCCACCCCGGCATCCGCCATCAGGTTGACCGCACTATACTCCGTATCTTTCGCCATCTGCTGGGTAACATTTACCATCTGATCACCCCGCCCGGGGTGGACGCGATCCCACATATACCTCTCCCTGCACCAGGCTGCGCAGGAGAGCATCAGGTTTGTCACAGAAGACCACACGAAATGCTGCAATACCCGTCGCGGTTTCAGTACCACACGCGTTCCATGAACACCCGGCCATCCTCCCGAAACCTGACACCTTCCATCTTAAGCAGCCCCCGCTTCATGTCCAGGCCGGCCTGAAACCCACCCAGCCGCCCGTCCGACCGCAGGGCGCGGTGGCAGGGGATGACGAGGGGAAACGGATTCACAGCGAATGCATTGCCGACCGCCCGTGCAGCGCCGGGATTCCCAAGATACCGGGCGATGCGCCCATAGGTGCTGACGTACCCCCGGGGTATGCCATATTCGGCGAGGAGCATGCGCCGCCGGAAGGACGAGCACCGGTCCAGGTCGAGCAGGTCGATGTCGAACAACACGTCATCCCCCGCAAGAAATGACTGCAGCCCGGCGATCAGCGTCTGGATGCCTTTTTCGCGGGGTTCTTGAACGGAAGGCATGCCCTCGTTCGTCACCGCACTGGATCGCGGGTCGCCGGGGAGGATAATTCTCCGCACCTTCGGTCCCGATGCAGGGTGAACCCATATGAGACGGACCGGACCATACGCCGTCGTTATATCAGGACTGCCGGTATCGCACCGGGCTGGCTGTCGGGGGATCGATCCATGGTTTGAGTGGACGACTGCCCATTATTTAACCTGTGGGATTGAAGGACCATCCTGTCTCCGGGCGGACCTATTCTCAATAACCCATCCGCGATGCAGGGATAGCCTCAATCAGAACCAGGTTACATCGGCACAGCAAAGATTTTTGGGTGTGGGTTTAAAGAGAGAGTGAATGTTTGAGCAAATAGGATATCTTATCGATGTTGTCATACACTTCGATACCTTCCTGCCTCTCATTATAGAGGAGTACGGGTTATTCGTGTACTTCTTTCTCTTCCTTATAATTTTCCTCGAGACGGGGGTTGTCATCGCCCCTTACCTCCCGGGCGATTCGCTTCTTTTCCTCGTAGGCGCGGCCTCCGCACACGGAGACCTCAACGTCCTCCTCTCCCTCACACTACTGGTTCTGGCGGCGATTGCGGGGGATACAGTGAATTTTGGGATTGGAAGAACGTTTGGCACCCGGTTTCTTTCAAGAGGCATCCCTCTCATAAAACGACACCATATCGAACGAACAGAATCATACTTCAAGGAATATGGTGGGAAGACCATAGTTATAGCCAGATTCATTCCATTCGT
>JALNXI010000356.1 GCA_023230425.1 Methanoculleus sp.
TGAGGTCGTATCTGGACAGGCTGATGCCCCCGTCGTGGTACGCCGTGTTCTTGAGGTTGAGGGCCCAGTTGTACACGAACCGGCAGCACCCAAGGTGCTGGGCGATCAGAGTCTTCTGATCCTCTGTCGGATACAGCCGGTACTGGTACCGCCGCAACATACGATAGGGTCATGTTAACTCCCCTCCGGCATAAAGAATACCCGGGCGGTGTGAAAGTGAAGAAGGGGCGCCGATTTCACCTCCCCCCTTGCGGAGGGAGTCCGCCCGCTCATGCCGCCTTCAACCCCGCAGAGATAGATTGCACTCCGGAACCGGACCTGACCGCGCAACCGACACCCACGTTGAGGATCCGACCCTCTTCCGATTCCACCACTACCACGCCCGGACCCGGCCGCGGAGAATAGAACAGAGCCCAACTAACGGCTTTCAAGCATATCTTCGCTCGCAAGGTTGATGCTCCCCTGCAGGCATTAATACATTCAGGGACCGGCATGGATCTTGCAGCGTTCTTTGAGGATGAGGGCGTCGACGTCTATGCCTCAGTCGGCATCGAGGCTCTCGCCGACGCGGACAGGGCATCGGTGCTGCAGTTTCTCCCGGCCGCCCTGTCCGTGATCGTCTTCGGGAAGGAAGTCCCGGTCCCGGTGTACCGGATGCCGCCAGGAGAGAAGACCCGCGAGATGCTCCGGATTGCAGAGAGCCTGGACAGCTGTGCCGTACGGCTCACCGGCCTCTTCGAGGCCGAGCATATCCCGGCCCGTCCCGTCCCACTCTACCTGCCCGTGCGGGTCGCCGACGGGAGCGTGCAGGGCGTTGTCCGCTTAAAGCAGATCGCAGCGGCCGGCGGGCTTGGGGAGATAGGAAAGAATACCCTCCTCCTCAACCGCCGGTTCGGCTCGCGGCTGCTGCTCGCCGGCGTCGTGACCGGAGCCCCGGCCCCGGAAGCCGGAAGAGACAGTGGGGCAGGGGATAACGATGCGCCGCTCTGCACGGGATGCGGCGCCTGCACCCGGGCGTGCCCGGAGGGGGCGATCGGGCCGGACGGCGTCGACGCGTTCCGGTGCCGGACCGTGCGTACATGGGTCCCGCCCTGGACTGTCCCGGCCGTGAAGTGGCTGCTCCGGCGGCAACTCCTGCTCAGGGGGATAGCACCGCTTGCGCCGGTGATCGCCAGGACGGCAACGATCCGGTGCAGCCTCTGCGTCACCGGATGCCCGGCGTTTGCGGGAGCGGCGAAAACGGATGAGGCACAGGGTCCGTCGTGCAGAACCGGTTAAATCGTCTCAAGATCCTGTGTAATGCACGGGTATCTTCGATACGGTCTACCAGGGCACGCCGCCCTGGGACATCGGCCGGCCCCAGAAGGCGTTCGTCGACCTCGCCGCGGCAGGGGAGGTTACGGGCTCCGTCCTGGATGTGGGGTGCGGAACGGGGGAGCACGCCCTCTTCTTTGCAGAGAGAGGGCACGAAGTGCTCGGGATCGACACCTCGTCTCTTGCGATCCGGAAGGCGAAGGAGAAGGCTGCGACACGGGGGCTCCGGGCGCAGTTCCTCGTCTGGAACGCGCTGGACCTCGCCGGGCTTAAGCGGACGTTTGATACCGTCATCGACTCCGGCTTCTTCCATGTCCTCTCCGACGAAGACCGGCCCGTCTTCGTAAAGAGCCTCGCTACCGTTCTTGCGCCCGGCGGAAACTACTTCATGCTCTGCTTCAGCGACCAGAACCCCGGCGAATACCCGCTCCCGAGGAGGATCACGCAGGAGGAGATACGGGAGACCTTCCGGGAGGGGTGGCTCATCAACTACATTAAGCCGGCGGTCTTCGAGAACGCCGTCCAGCCCGAAGGGCACCATGCCTGGCTCTCGTCGATATCAAGGACAGGGCTGGGATGAGACAGGGTCAGTTCTGCCGGGGAACTCCGCCCCCAATCCGCTCACCGTCGGCACTATCCCTGAAATCCCGGAGCACGTCAGCATGAGCGCGACGATTTGGCCTGAATATACATATCAAATATCCCCACTGTTATCCCCGGTATTCCGCCATACAGGCGCTGAAATTACCATAGCGCCACATTCAACCGCGATACATTTGCGAGTGTTTAAGTGCCCACTTCTGCAATAAAATCCTGAAGGAGAATCTGGTATGACCGTCAAGAACATCCTGATAGTCGCCATTGTTGCGCTCATCGTCGTTGCCGCCGGGATCATGATTGCATTTGCCCCCGGCGAGACCGAACCGACCCCCGGCACGATCGTGCCGGTGCAGAAGGTGCCCACGCTGGACGAGGCGAAGGCCCTCGCGGCGGAGATTGCAGGACAGATCGACAGCGATGCTCTTGCAGTGCTCAGACCCGGCGACGAGAACACGTCGGCGTACATCGCCGTTCACGACCGGCTCAATGCTTTCCGGTCCGAAAACCCCGAGATCGTCTACATCTCTACGATGCGCAGGGCGGGGAATGGTACCGAGCACGTCGTTGATGCAGACTACGGCAGCGCCGGTGCATACGCAATCGGTGGGGGATACTACGCTGCGGACCCCGAAACCCCGTACCTCGCCGGTTTTGAGGAACCCTTCGCTGAGGTTTACTCCGCCGTGTACGGGTATGCCCCGGTGAGAAACGCGGCCGGCGCCGGCGTCGGGCTGGTCTGCCTCGAGCCGAACGACTCGATCGGGCAGGAGAGACTCGAAGCCCTTGCGGTGGAGATCGCAGGCAAGATCGACGGCGACGCTATGGCGGCGCTCAAGCCCGGCGACGAGAATACCCCGGCATTCACCGCCATCCACGACCAACTCGCGGCCTTCCGGACCGCAAACCCTGAGATCGCCTACATA
>JALNXI010000357.1 GCA_023230425.1 Methanoculleus sp.
AGACCGGAACCCCGGTCGAGGCATCCGTGAACCTGACCGCGAGCGGCGCGACTCCTTTCACCGTGTTCACGGTGAATGCCGCGACCGGCCGCTCAATCACCATGATGTAGTCGCTCTTTGTCTCGGTATCGCTCCCGGCGGAATTCTTGACCTCGAGCGAGACGGTGTAGGTGCCGGCGGCGAGATAGGGATGCTCCGGGTTCTGCTCCGAGGAGATCCCGCCGTCGCCGAAACGCCATGACCAGGCTGTGACATCGCCGGTCGAGGTGTCGGTGAACCGGACGGTGAGCGGGGCGGTTCCGTTCCGGGTATCAGCCACGAATGAGGCTGCCGGAGGTTCGATGACGGTGATGTAGCCGGGTTTCGTGATCTCCGTACTGCCTGCCGCGTTGCTCGCGGTCAGGCTGACACTGTAGGTGCCGACTGCCGCATAGGTGTGCTCCGGGTTCTGATCTTCAGACGCTGTGCCGTCCCCGAAGTCCCAGAACCAGGTGTCGGGACTGTTTGTCGACTCATCCGTGAACTGCACGGCAAGAGGCGCGCCACCGGATGCCGGTGTAGCGGAGAAACCGGCCGACGGAGGCTCCGGCAGTTCTGCACGAATAAGGTCGGTCTCTGTGGCGGTGTCGGAGCCGAGCCGGCTGCTCACCCCAAGCGAGACGGTATACTCGCCGGGGCTCTCGTAGGTATGCACCGGGTTCTGTTCTGTCGACCGATCGCCGTCACCGAACTCCCATTCCCACTCCTCCGGACTGCCGGTGGACAGGTCGGTGAACCGGACGGTGAGTGGCGCCGTGCCGGTGGCCGGGTCCACCGAGAACTTCGCCTCCGGGGGTACTCCGCTGGTGTAGGTGAAGATATAGACCTTCCACTCTCCGCTCCGCTTGTCCTGCCAGACGATCCTGTCCCCGGAGACCGAGGGAAAGAGTTGCTCGTTCTCCGCGGTGCAGACCGGCATCTCGACTCCGAGATCGAAATCATACAGGTAAATATCCCAGAGCCCGTCCCGTTTATCCTCCCAGGCGATGATCCCCCCATCGATCGCCGGGGAGACCTGCTCGGCAGGATCGTCAGTGATCCTGTATTCCTGGCTGCTATCAAGATCGTACATGTAGATGTCAGGCAGTCCGTTCCGGTAATCCTCCCAGACGAGCCGGTTCCCCGATATCGCCGGGTATGCCTGCTCTGCACTGTTCCAGGTGATCTGCCGTTTTTGTCCGGTCTGAATATCATAGGTCCAGATATCTCCACCCCCGGTGCTCTCCTCCCAGACGACGTAATCGTCCGAGAGCGCAGGCTTCCACTGTGTTACCGGCGAGCAGTCAAGATAGGTCTCCTGGCCGGTCACGATGTTGTAGAGGCAGATATCGGTATACCCCTTGCGGGTATCGTACCAGACAACATGGCTCCCATGGACGACCGGCATTCGCTGGTCGGTCGTACTGTTTGTAATGCGTCTCTCCTCACCGGAGAGCGAGTAGACGTGGATCTCCAGGTTGCCATCCCGCCGGTCCTGCCAGACGATATGGTTCTCCGAAACGGACGGGTACTCCTGCCCGGCGTAACCGCCGGTGACACTCAGGCCTTCGCTGCCGGGAGCAGTGGAGTAGTAGATAGACTTCCCATTCCGGCCGTCTTCCCAGACGACCATACTGCCGTAGATATCAGGATGCTCCTGCGATCCGCCGGCCGTGCAGAAAGGCACCGTATCCCCCGGTGCGGCGGCCGCCAGAGCAGGCGGGACCAGCAGTCCGGTGACGATGACGGCACAGACTAACATCAGCGTTATACGTTCAGCCATTCTCCGATCACCACGATGAGAACGCCCCCTTTCGTCTCACACGATGGTGCTTGCAGGCACGACAGAGAAGCCTTCCCCGCCGGTGTGCAAACAGAGATCCAGCGGCGTGCCGGGAATTTCAGTATTCCGCCGGATAAAGGGTTCGTGAACGGCATGAGGGTGGTATAAACATATATCCCTTGCGGCGGGTGGCTCTCGCGCAAATTTCACGGATTACTATAAAAATAGATGGATAATAATTGGAGCAGGTTCCGCTCCATCGTCACCGACATTGCCGGCAAATCGAGCGCAGCACGAGAACTCACGCGCCCACAAGTTCACGGACCTTCGCGATGTTCCCGGAATCGTCCCGCCGCTCGTCGACAGGTGTTTCGCAGATGAGAGGGAGGCCCCGGACGGCGGGGTGGCGGAGGATCTGCCGGAACCCCTCCTCTCCGATGGATCCGAGCCCGATATGCTCGTGCCGGTCAAGCCCGCTCCCGAGAGCACCCTTGCAGTCGTTGAGGTGGATGACCCGGAGATGGGCAAGACCGATCAGGTCGTCGAGTTCCCCGAACGCCGCATCGATCCCCTCCGCAGTCCGGAGGTCGTAGCCGGCGGCGAACGCATGGCAGGTGTCAAAACAGATCCCGACTCTTCCTTCCGCGTCAACCCCATCGAGAATACGGCGGAGGTCTGCAACAGTCGTCCCCACGCTGTTCTTCTCCCCGGCAGTATTTTCGAGGAGCAGCATCACATCGCTCTCGCCGGCATCGGCGAGCGCCCGGTTGACGGCGGCGATAACCTGCTCCTGCCCGGCTTCAATGCCGGCGCCGCGGTGGTGCCCGAGGTGGGTCACAAGGTAGGGTATCCCGAGAAGACCGCATCGCCGGAGTTCCCCGGTGAGTGCCGCGACCGATTTTTCAGCGATCTCGGCATCCGGCGAGGCCGGGTTCGGGAGGTAAGGCATGTGGTCGACGACCGGGCCGAGCCCCGATGCACTCACCGCTGCCCTGAAGGCATCGGCTATTCCGGGGTCGAGGTCCTTT
>JALNXI010000358.1 GCA_023230425.1 Methanoculleus sp.
CCTCTATATCCTCAAGCGGGTAGAGGAGGCTCCCGGCCGGGATCACCATAAGCGTGGTGCGCTCCGGGCCGGGATCGGTGCAGCCTGCAGATGCCGCGAGCACGGCGAGGGCGAGCACGGCGATTACCCCAGGGCGGCTCATTTTTTATGGACCTCGACCCGGTCGACCCACTTCACCCACGAGCTCCCTTCGGTGATGACGTCGGGGTTCTCAGTGATGACAACGAGGCGGAGCGGTCCGCCATCTTCGTAAGCCAGCGGCTCTCCGTCCTGCTCGTAGGCCAGGATAACGCGGAGCGGCGGCGGGGTGACTTCCCGGAGGTTCTCATCGAAGGTGAAGAATCCCTCGCCCTTCAGTTGCCCGGCATCGAAGACCCAGAGGTAGCCATCGTCTGCGGAGACGTAGATCAGGTCGTCTACGCCGGCACCGCCTGCCATCTCGACGAGATCGGTGAGAAGCACACCGCGGTAGCGGTTCGGGCCGTACTTGATACCCACCGTCGAGACCGAGTAGCCGTAGCCCTCGACGGCTGAAAGCGCCCGGATCTCAGTATGTGTGAGCACCTTCTCCTGGTCCCCGGCAAGCGTCAGGTTCCAGGCGGGGTAGTCGTCAGCGGCCGCCGTGCCGAGGCATCCGGATGCGAGTGCCGCGGCACCGATCAGTACCACCGTGAGGAGAGCAGGGTAGATCCGGCGCACCGGGATCATGCTCCTCTCCGGGCATGGAGCGCCACTGCCCCGAGCGCAGCGGCGAGCGTCACCACGAGGGGGAGCGGGGACTCCACCGGCTCTGTCGCTTTCGTCTCCGGGGCGTTGAGGGACCCCGCAAGGGCCCCCCGTTCGCCCTGGAATCCACCAGCATAAACGCGGACCTCATCCACCCACTTCACCGTGAGACCGCCGGTGGAGGGGTAGAGGTCGTAGAAGTGCTGCGCCGATTCGGGGAGCGTCTCATACATATCCTGGTTCCCGTAGACATGGAGGCCTTCCGCGTTTGTCGAGTTATCGGCAAAGAAGACGAGGCGCATCCCGGTGTAGTAGTCGGGGACGTAACCGCACCCCTGCCGCTCTCCTGCACCGGTCTCGGCACCGTTGTACCAGCAGACCCCCATGGGCCCCTGGCGGGGGTCGGGCTCGTAGACGTTTTGGTAGGTGAACTCAACGTGGTAGCCGTCGGCCGCCCGGACCATGATCTCGTCGCCGGGTTCGGCGCCGCCGACCAGTTCGGCGAGGTCACGGATATCCGTTCCCTTCACGGCTCCCCTGTCCTTGAAGTTTGTCGTCTCTTCAGGATCCCACTTGTCCCCCTCAAAGACCGGTCCCTGGTGGTAATAGTGGGTCACGCCGTCCCCGAGGACCGGGAGGTTCTCCTCCATCCAGCGGTAGTCGACTGTCGTCTCGTTCAGGACCGTCTGCCCGTCGGCTGCGATCTTTGCGACGTGCAGTCCGGTCGTCGGCGCCGCCGATGCGGCAACCGCCAGCATGCTCACGCAGAGAAGCGTAAGCAGCGCCCATGTCAGTTTCTTCTGCATAATCATCATCTCCATAATTCTGATAGTTCCGGTATGCCTGGGAGGGATGCAAGTACGCTCCACCACCCGGCGACCGTATCCCCCGGGAGGCGGACAGTATCGGCGACGGTCCCTGCCGGATACATCGTCACTTCATCCTCCTCTGTGACCCCTGCGACCGGAACCATCTCCATGACGATCGATTCCGGGCAGACGGTGGCCCGGACGTAGCCGAGAGTCCCCCCGCGGCCCGCCTGGTAGCCCTTGGATTTCTCCTCAGCGAGCGGGTAGAGCGGGGCCCCGCCGCACCCGACGACGACATACTCTGTCCCGCTTACCCGGTAGCGCTCATAGGCGTGGGTATGGGCACTAAAGACGGCGTCAACACCATTGCGCGAGAGGATGTCGCACCACTCGGTCCTGATCGCCTGATCTCCTCCGGGGTGTTTCCGGTCCGAACTGAACGGCGGGTGGTGGAACGCCACGACCTTCCGGGGCAGAGGGGACGCGAGATCGTTCTCCAGCCATGCGGTCAGTGTGTCCATGTCTGCCCATGCCCGGTCGTTGCTGTCGAGGACGGTCACATGGAGGCTGCCGGCATCGAATGAGTAGTAGGACGGGAGGCCGAAGATTGCCGAGAACGCCTCCACGGAGCCGTCGTGGTTGCCCGGCACCGGTACCAGGGTCGTGTTCCTGAGCACCGGTCCTGCGGCCGCGAAGAAGTCGTCCCATTCTGTCTCGTCGCAGACAAAGTCGCCTGTGTGGATGACGAAGAGGATATCCTCCTCCGCGGCCATCCTCTCCGCTACCAGGGCGTGCCGCTCGGTCTGGGTGAAGAAGGGTTTCTGTGCCCGGGTGTCACCGTATATGATGCAGGAGAACGACTGGCTCCCGAATGTCCGGAACCTGCAATTCTCTGTTGTCTCGTCCCCGGTGCCGACCCGATAGCGGTACGTGGTCGCAGGCGTAAGATCCGTGAGCAGGGTGCGGTGCATGCCCCCTGCCCCTGTGGAGGGGATACGGCAGACCTCGCTGCTCCCGCCGCTCTTGGGAGCGTACTCGACCCACCCTGCTCCCTCGCCGGTCGCCTTCCAGTTGACCGTCGCCGAGTCCCCGGTGGTGTTCGTGACGTACGGGCCCCAGACAATGGCGGCCGATGCCGCCGGGGTGAGGAGCGCGAGGAGCACAACCATCGCCATCGCCCAGGCTTTCCGGTAGCGTCTCACCTCTCTCACCCCTCCAGGGTAACCTTGCACCCGGTCGTCTCTCCCGGCTTCACCAGGACGTCCTCGACGGTTTTAGCGGCA
>JALNXI010000359.1 GCA_023230425.1 Methanoculleus sp.
CGAGTTTCTCCGGAAACCCGCCTACACCTACGCGGAGTCGGCGGAGTCTCGCGACCTTGTCGCGGCCGAAGCGGACGCAGCAAGGAGTCTTGGGCTCCCGGCGACGTTTGTGGAGGATATCCCGCTGCCGGGCAGGGCCTACGGGGCGGTGCGGTTCGCCGACCAGGCGCAGTTCCATCCCCTGAACTACCTCCTGCGGCTGGCCTCCCTGATACCAGGCGACGGAAGCCACATCTTCGAGATGACCCGGGCACTCGAGGTGCTGGACGACAGGGACCGATGCATGGTCAGGACGGAGCAGGGGACCGTCACGGCCCGATCCGTGGTCCTCGCCACGCACTATCCCTTCTACGACGGCCCGGGGTTCTACTATGCGCGGATGGAGCCGTCGCGCTCCTACGTCCTCGGCGTCCGGACCGGCGAGCCGTTCCCGGATGGTATGTTCATCAACGCAGAAGGACCCACTCACTCCTGGCGGTCGCAGCCCGCCGGTGAGGGCGAACTGGTGCTTGTCGGCGCCCTCGGCCACCGGACCGGCGAGGCCGTGGATACACGGGAGCACTACCGCCGCCTCGAGGAGTACGCCCGGTCGGTCTACCCGGTCCGGTCCGTCGACTATCGCTGGTCCGCGCAGGACTACATCACCATCGACGGCGTCCCCTACATCGGCCGCCTGGCCGACGGCCACGAGAACGTCTACATCGCAACTGGGTTTCGAAAGTGGGGGATGACCAACGGCACCGCGGCCGCGACTATCCTTGCCGATATGATCCAGGGGCGCACGAGCCCCTGGACAGAGGTCTACGCTCCCGACCGGTTCAAACCGGCGGCATCGGTCCGGCGGTTCCTCGTGCACAACATCGAGGTGGCCGAGAAGTACGTCGGCGGAGCGATATCCCGACCTTCCGGGGACCTCGCAGACGTCGGGCCCGGGGAGGGGAGGATCCTGATGATCGAGGGTGAGAAGGCGGGGATATTCCGGGACCGGGAGGGCCGGGTCCACGCGGTCAACCCCACATGCACCCATATGGGGTGCGTCGCCGCATGGAACAGCGCCGAAGAGACCTGGGACTGCCCCTGCCACGGCTCCCGGTACTCCGCCGACGGCCGCGTGATCCACGGGCCGGCTGTTAAGGATCTTGCACCGCGGGGGGGTTGAGTATCTGTCCCCGGGGTCGGCATTCGTGCATCAGGTGCTCAAAATCCACCCAGTTGCAGCACCACTGACGCGGATTTCAAGGGGATATCGCGTCTGGGGTAGGGGCTGACGGGGAGGGGGGAGCATCCCCCCTCCCCTGTCTCCACCGTATAAGGGGACACCCATAACCCCCACCCCACCCGGCCTCCGGCCTCCTCCCCCGCCCCCTGGGGCGGGGGCAAGTGCGTGGCGATAGCCACCACGGTCCTGTGTCCAGGGATTGCCCGTGTGTGTAGCCTCTCGCCATCCCGCATGATCGTTCTATCGGGTAGTCCCCGTAGGAGCACACCCCGGCCCCGCAAGAAGAAGGCAGGATGGATAATTATATATCCGGCCGGCCGCACACTCCCATTAATCATGTACCTCGTCATCCGCTGCCCGGGCTGCAAGACCTTCACCTACGTGGACCGCTACCAGCGCTGGAGACTCTGCCCGATGTGCGGCGAGGCGATCAACGTCGGACGCGCGCCGGTCTACCTGGACGTCGATGACTTCCTGGATGCAGAACAGGTTGTGGAGCACCTGGAGTCATACCTGCACCAGACCGGAAAGGAAGACCTGACGGAGCGTGACGTCCAGCAGTTACGGGCCCGGTATGCCGAGTGGGTGAAGAACCGGGCCTGATCACCAGAGGCGCCCGCAGCCCGGACAGAGCATGCTCACCCTCCTTCCGCAGTGCGGGCAGTAAAGGCCCGCACGTTCGTTGCTGGATAGCGGTCTCCCGCATCGCTTACAGTGAATCGGGGCCTCGAACCCACACGCGTGTCTGACCATCAATCCAGATATTTGTAGTCCTTCACAAAAAGATTTCCTTTTCCCCGGTTCGCAATATCCCCGGTGAAATGGATAAGCGTGCGCCCTTCGTGCTGAACCATCCCTTTCTTCCCAAATGTGGGGAGCATCTCCTGCGCGGTGCCGTAGACGTAGCAGGAGCCCCCCTTCATGTTCGCCGCCGGACGGCGGCAGTCGCCGTGGACGATGAGCGTGCCGCCGTGCATCTCCGCACCGGCCATATCCCCGGCATCGCCGTGCACAGTCACGGTGCCGCCGGCGATGCTCTCCGCCAGGAAATCCCCGGCGCGGCCGAAGACCTCCACAGTGCCGCCGATCATGCCCTTCCTGCCGCCGCGGTACCCTGCCGCGCAGTAGTCGGCGGCGTCGCCCCGGCAGAGGATGGTCCCCCCCGCCATCTCCCGGCCCAGCCAGCCGTCGGCGTTGCCGTGGACCTCGATCGTCCCGGCGCTCATGAAGTTGCCGCAGTGCATACCGATATCGCCGAGGATGGTGATCTTCCCGCCGTCCATATACTCCCCGACCCTCTTCAACCGGAACGTATCATCCCCCGAGATGACAACCTCGACATCCTCCGGCCGGTCGGCATCGCCCTCAACCGAGACCGAGAAGACCTCATCGAGCCGGAGTTCGCGGTTCCCCCGCCAGACGAAGAGATCGGTGCCGGCAAGGAAGTTCTTCGGGACGATCGATTCCGCCTCGATGGGAATGAACGACCTCGGGCCGGGTTTCATAGCGAGCGTGACCTTCATATCTCCGCCTCCGTCTCGATGCACCGGTTTCGGTTCAGGTACTCCTCCTGCACAGGGTAGTTCCTCATCCG
>JALNXI010000037.1 GCA_023230425.1 Methanoculleus sp.
CTTCCCGCACCGGAGACGGCTACCGTCCTCGAACGTCGGGGTGGAGGTGTCTATGGCATCGGGGCAGAACGGACAGCCGTCACGGGATGAGGGCATGGCAGGAGCGGTGTCGATCTGCCGTTCGACCCGGGCGGGGCTGATCCGGCAACGGATACCGGTGAGGGACTCCCGGCGGTACTGGAGGATCCCCCGCTCTGTCCGGATCTCATGGATGGTGAACATGGCCCTTCGTACTCCGATTGGCGCGCCGACTGTATAAAACCCTGTCCGGATTGCCGGTGATACGGCCCGAAGGCTCCGGCGGGGCGTGAAGCGCCCGTGAGAACCGGGGATACCTGCAGGCCCATCCGCACGAGTTATTCGGCGGTGCCGTTCGAGACAAAAAAAGTGATGAGTGTTTTCCTGCCTTACACAATGTACTTGCCGAGCAGGCGGATGGAGGTGGTCATGTCGGGGCCGAGGGGCGAGCCGAAGATGATCTGGGTAACTCCAGCCTTTGTGAGGTCTTCGCACTTCTGCTTGACCATGTCAGGGGTTCCGGCAATGGTGAAGGCGTCGATCTCCTTGTCGCCGACGAGTCCGCCGACGGTCTTGAAGTCAAAGCGTCCGAGGGCTTCCTTGATCTTCGCAACGTTGTTCATGTCGAGTCCGTGGCGCTGGAGAATCGGGGGAGGAGATCCTGCGGCGATGAACGCGGCCACAATCTTTGCGGCGTTCCGGGCCTTCTTCTCATCTCTGTCGATGGACATGGCAGTGTAGGCACCGACGTCGAACTTCTTCTTGCCGACCTTCTCCATCGCCTGCTTGATGATCGGGATGGCGATCTCGAAGTCCTTGGGGTTCGAGGCGTTGATAAGGGCTCCCTCACCGATCTCACCAGCGAGTTCGAGCATCTTGGGTCCCTGGGCACCGATGTAGACCGGGATGCCCTTCTTGCCGGGCAGGGTGACACCGGTCAGCTTGGCGCCGTCGTAGTCGAAGAACTCCATATTTCCGGTCTTCTGGGCTTCCTCACCGGCGAGGAGTTTCTTGATCTGGACGACACCCTCCCTCAGGCGGGCGACGGGCTTTGCGGGGTCGATGGCGAGCTTCGGGAGCGTCGAGAGGTCACCGGGTCCGATACCGAGGACGGCACGTCCGTCGGAGATCTCGTTTAAGGTAGCCATAAAGGATGCAATGGCTGCCGGGGTGTCGGTGAACGTGTTCATGATACCGGGCCCCATCTTGATCGAGTCGGTGTTTGCCGCGATCATGGCGAGGGTCGGGTAGGCATGGCGGTTGTTGTAGTGGTTGGTGATCCAAGCGTAATCGATATCCTTCGACTCTGCAAGCTTGGTGTAATTCACCACCTGCTTGACGTTGACTGATCCGGGCACAAATTCAATTCCATATGTAGTCAAGGCTAATACACCTCATTGAGTAGTTACGTGCAGAGAGATATATATATTATCATTTTGTGTTCGCCAAACGACACGTACCGCACAGGTAGTGCAAAACGGAGAGATGTAACGAGTTCTCCAGGGCATTCCAGGAATCTCCTCTTTTGTCTCACAACGGGCTCCAGCAGGATGAGATCGAACCGGAAGGTTAAAATATACCATTCTTATGAACTGATGCGCTCCCGGCCCCGGGGATGTACAGAAATGTATATGTCCGTCCGCCCACATACTCATCAGTAGTTTCGGGGATATGCGCGCTTTTTTCCAGCGGCAATGGTCACTCCGAGCATGCGAAGGTTCAGGAGACAGGGAGTATACATGCGAGTGCTGGCGATCGGGTTGGGTGGCGCCGGGTCACGGGTTGTGGATAACCTCTACGACCACGACCGGCGAAGCAAAGTCTGCTGCATGAGTGTGGTAGCAATTGACATCGACCCGAACTCTCTTGTGCAGCTCCGATACCTCCCGGACCCCGCGAGGGTCTTCTTTCCGCGGATCGATGTCATGGACCCCGACGACATCACGAACGTGATCGATATCGAGGAGGTGATGACCCGGATCCAGGGTATGGATACGATGGAGATCGACGCCATCCTGCTCTGTTGCGGACTCGGGGGCAGCGTCATCGATATCGTGCCGCTCATCACGGAAGAACTCCGGAAGTCCTATGTGGAGCCGATCTTCGCTCTCGCCATCCTGCCGTGCCTGAACGAGGGGAAGCGAGTCTCAGCCAGGGCCGCCGACGACCTCGATATGCTCCAGGAACTTGCCGATGCCGTCATCCTCTTCGACAACGAGACCTGGTCGCAGAAGATCAGGGCGGCCGCAGCTGCGGGCGAGAGGGAGAACGCCGGCATCATGGACCAGCTGCGCCGGGACCCGCTCTCCCGGGAACTCAACCCAAGGACCCACTACAGTATGCTCAACGAGCGGATCGCTCGCCAGATCGGTCTTCTTCTTCGCGCAGGTGAGTTCAACGAGTCCGGGATCGATGCCGCCGAGGTCGTCCTGGATGCCGGGGAGGTCCTCAACACCCTGAAAGGGAACGGTTTCGTCGCGGTCGGCTACGCTGCCGAGCGCCTGCCGGCCGGGGGGTGGCTGGACCGCATCTACCGGCGACGGTCGCTGAAGTATTTTATCCAGGGCTCACAGGAGAAGGCGGCCAGGATAGTCTCGCTCGCCAAGAAAGCAGTCTACGAAGAGATATCGGTCCCCTGCGACCTAACAAGCGCCGACAAGGCGCTGGTGCTGATCGCGGGCCCTTCAGCCGAACTCTCGATGAAGGGGTTTCAGACCGTCAGGAAATGGATCGACCGGAACATTGCCGGTCTCGAGATGCGGTCCGGTGACTACCCGGTGAAGAACACATCGTTTGTCGGGATCATCATCGTGCTCTCGGGGCTCGCGAACGTCCCCCGCGTCGAGGATCTCCAGGAGATCCGGGCCGAGTACAGGCTTGAATGCGAGGAAGAAGCACTGAAGGCTGAAGAGGAGGAGCGGCTGCGCGAGGAGGCAGCCCGGGCAGCTGAGACCGGGGTTCCGGAAGAGGAAGATGTCCCGGAGTTCGCCTCCCCCTTTGAGTCAGCGTATCTGGAAGAGAGTGGCTATATGGCAGAACCGTCTACAGCAGAGAAGGATGAGATGATCGTGCTCCCGGGCAGCGGCGAGAGCGGTCCGAGGAGCAGGGATGACACCATCGATATGCTCCCGAGAGCCGAGAAAAACCAGGATGACGGCGCCGTCATCCTTCCCCCAAAGCAGGGGGGAAGAGAGATTGACCTCACCGGGTCCGCCTCGGTCACCTCGTCTATGCCTGCACCGAAGAACTCCGTCTTTGGTCCGAAGGGGATCAGCATCGAGAAGACCGCCCCGAAAGACGATGCGGCACTCTACTCCGCATCCATACGGCCAGTACAGCGCCCGAACGACGGGCCGCTCACCGGCGACACGGTCGCACTCGACCGCGGGATGCGGCGGCCGAGCGACGGCATCCTCGATGAGCCCGACCTCCATATGCGCGAGGCGGCCCCCGTGCCGAAGGATAGCCTCCTGGACCAGACCGGCCGGGGGTTCGGCCGCGGGGGCCCCCGCCCGAAGGAGGTTGACCCCTCGCGCGGGAGGCTCGCTGTGATCGACGCGACCGAACGATCAAAGAGCCGAAAAGATGAGGAGAAGAAACCGGAAGGCGACACGGACGATGGCGGGATCACCTGGATCCGGTAGCGTCCGCTATTTTTTCGAATGGTATGGTCCCGGCGCCGATATCGGTTCTGACGACGTAGCCCTTCTCAATTGCGTTTCCCACCATGTTCATACCGGAAAACGCGACGACGGATAGCCGGTAGGGATGCTTTGGGAGGTTGAACTCCCCGATGCCTCCTCCGGCGGGGAAGCTGAACCCCCACTCCACCATCAGGCCGGCGGCCTCCTCCACCTGATCCCGCGCGGCCGCAGGCACCGCGCGGACGTTTGCGAGCACTACACCGGCCCGGGACGTCACCAGTCGGTTGATCGAGGTGAGTCCGGCGGATATGAAGAGATGGAGCGGGTCGACCGACGTCCCCCGGTAGCCGATGAGGTCGAGGAACCCGGCAGAACCATCGTCGTCGACGGCAATCCTGCCGGCATACTCAAGCCTCGCCGGTATACCCATCTTCTGGAGGACGCCGTCCAGGGTGACGCTGCAGGCCGTCATGATCCCGACCTGGCCGTCGGGTATGCGGGGATCCGAATCGACGATCCGGTAGGTGTCGAGGAGCCCGTAGCCAGCTTCGGCCACCTCATCGAAGGCTGCTGTGACACCCGGAAGGTCCTCCTCCCGCACGAAGGAGAGGTTGTAGGCGACGTTTCCCGTGCCGACCACCGGGTCGAAGGTGCTCTGGAACGCGAGCCGTTCGAGCCTCGATATGATGAAGCCGATCCGCTCGTCGACGAGGGCGCTCTCGCTCTCTGCGGTCCCCGCCTCGGTGAGGATGCGTCCCCGGTTCCCGACCTTCTCCGTAAACCCCATCTCGTCGAGGTACTGGAGGTAGTACTGGACGGCGCGGTCGCTCAAGATGAAACCCCGCTCGGCCATCCTCTCGCTCAACCTCTTCGCACCCAGGGGTTCGTGTGACTCCGCGAGGATCCGCAGGATCTCAAGATATTTCCGTTCCGAACGTACGGCCGGGCTCATCGTGTCTGCACCGCACCAACACTGTCCTGATACCTGCCCTGGTAGAGCCGTTCGCCGTTCTGCACTTCCTGGAGGATCATCTGCACGATTCGATCGCCTTCAGCGAGGGTTATGGGTTCCGGACCCATGTTCGTCAGGCAGAGGGTCAGCTGCCCGCGGAACCCCGGATCTACGAACCCGCCGCCGAGGAGGACGCCCCGGCGGGCGAGCGAGGAGCGGCACCGGAGGGTTGCCGCAAGGTCGGCGGGGAGTTCCACCCGCTCGATTGAGGGGACGAGGGTGCACGCGCCGTGCGGGAGCGCGGTCTCCCGGGCTGCTCTGAGATCGTAGGATGCGGGCTGCTGGGATGCGCTGTGGTACGGCTCGATGACGAGATCGCCGTCCTCACGCCTGCGAATGATTTCGCTGGATGAGAGGATCATTGTATAGTGTACTGACATAAAAACGCTTAATAACTTATGATAGAAACCCATGAGGGGACTCATGGGGTAGGGGACATCCTTTTGGGCTTCGAACCCAAGGACGCGGGTTCAATTCCCGCTGAGTCCGTCAATTCTTTCGGGTGCGTCCTGTGCATCCAAAAAATGTTATGCGAGCCGGATATACGCTTTTTGCCGTTCTCCGACCCGGATCGGGGGGAAGAGCACTCTCGCATCGGGCGCGTCGTCCGCTGAGGCGCGTACCCGGACCCGGTACTCCCCGGGTGGGAGGTTCCTGACGTCAAGGGTGGTAGCGCCCCCGGTCGCGGTGCTGCCTGCGGTCAGTGTGTCGAACCGCACCCAGGAGAGGCCGCCGTCGTTTGAGTACTCCGCAGTCTCGGTCACGGTTCCCGCCCCGGTGTACGAGAGGTCCCAGGCGGCGGTGAGGAACTCCAGCGCCGGTTCTGCGCAGGTGTAGCGCGGGTTTGAAAGCATGAGCATTTCAGAGCCGAGGCCCGTGTTGGTGAGGTCCAGCACGGCCGTGATGAAGGTGTCGGGAAGGTCAAGTGCGGCCGTTCCGTCGTTGAAGCGTATCTTTGATGCGGGCCCGAAGACGTTGATGTTGCCGTCGGTGAGTACTTTGAGACGGAACGTCGCCTCCCAGACCTGATCGAGGTGGACGGTGCCGATGTCGAAGCTCAGGGTGTGGTCGTCGTTCCAGTCGTCGGTCTGGTTGATGGTCCAGTTATGGATGATCGTATAGTTTCCCGTCTCGTTGTCAACCCAGCTCTCGATGGTGGTCGATATATTCGCCTTGTGGATGTAGGTGAAGACGCCTGAGCCATCCCGGTCTTCGTCGTTGACCCGGATCGTGCCGAAGTCGAGGGCCACCCGGGTATCGACGCCGGCCTCGGTCTTGAGGACGCCCGCGATACGCTTGTAGATATCGGTGAGTTCTTCGCCGCTCCCGGCATGCTCATAGAACCCATCGGTTGAGGTCGCAAGTATACGCATCGTCTCGTTGACTGTTGGACTGGGTTTATAGGCAAACGTGATGGTATAGAGTTTCACACCGTTGTCGCTGGCAAACCGGGACATGTTCTGGTTGGTGAACTCGCCGTCGGTGCATTTCCAATAACTCCATCGGGACTCTCTTTCAAGAGTTCCACCAAGGCCATCGTAGTACCGATAGTTGTTGGGCTCCAAATCACTGCCGCTGAATTCATAGGCACCTGAAGAATTATCAGGATACCCCGTCCCGTGTCCAATCGGGCTTCCATCCTTGTTCCAGTCGCCGTCGGTCATGATGACCACGGCTTTGACGGCGCCGGATTGCTCCTGGTTCTTCTGCATGAGGATCGCCTCATAGATTGCCTGCCGTAACTGGGTTGCGCCATCCGCTGAAAGAGCGTTGATCTTTCTCTTCACTCTAGTGAAATTGTTTGTCAAATCCATCTCTTTTGACGTCTCAGAGGCAAACGAGATCAGGCCCACCCGGTCCCGGTCAGGGTCCATCTGGTCGATGAAGGTAGACGCCGCAGACTTTGCCAACGCCATCCTTGTCTTTGTCTCTCCTGTATCCTTGGTGCTCATACTCCCCGACCTATCGATCACCAGCACCACATCGATCGGGTCCGGCTGCATCGCATACCCATCCCCCTTCAGCCGGACGGTGACATCGGTCGTATTGTTCACCGCAACCGTCTGGTTGGAGACGCTCGTCTCCACGGAGAGGTAAGGGTAGTTCACCCAGGTCAGGAGAATATCCCGGCTGACATCCCCCCACGTCGCCCGGACGGTCGCCGTGCCCTTCGCGGCGGCCTGCTCTCCCGTCTTCGGCCGGGCAAACGACCCGGGGGTGAACCTGACGATGGCGTACCCGTCCTCACCGGTCGTGGCTGTTGCCACGTTCTGTCCCTCCTCCTCAAGATAGGGGGCCCCGGTCGGGGTAGATCCACCGGTATCGATCGAATCGGTATCGATGGTGAACGTCACCGTCTCCCCCGTGACCGGGTTCCCCTTGATATCCATCACCTTGGCCCGGAGTTCCGAGACGGAATCCGGGTTAACATCCCGGCTCGGCATCGACTGCGGGTTTGCCGAGAGGAGCATGTTCACCGGGTCGGTATGGATAAACTCGACGGTCCGTGATGCGGTCACGCTCGCGTTGTCAACAGCCGTCGCGGTGATGGTGATCCTGCCGGTGCTGTCCTTCGGGCCGTAGGTGAGGCAGGCGACGCCGGTGCCGTTCGTCGTCAGGACTGCGCCTTCTCCCGGAAGGGACGTGGCGATCCGGATGTCGCGGCCGGCCGCCGGGTTGCCCCAGGCGTCGAAGAGCCTGTAGGTCAGGGTGAAGGTGTTCTCCCCGTTCGCGGGCTGGTAGGGGTCCGGATCGGCATCCGGGCTGACCGAGATATCGATTTCGGCAGGAAGCCCGGTGGGCAGCCCGTGGACGGAGATGTAGCGGTCGAAGCCGCCCGGGAGGACGGTCATCCGGACGATGTTCTCACCGGCGGTGCGGCCGGTCGCAAGGTCCGCCCGGACAAATCCCGTGGCGTTGATCGTCCTCTCCAGTTCGCGCACCGGCGCCCCGCCGTCGCCGATAAAGGCGGCATCGTCACCGACCGAACCGACGCTGAACCGCACGGTCTCGGCGACCCTTCGATCGTCCACCGTGTTGCCGTGCCAGTCGGCAAGCCCTGCAACGATGGTGGTGCCGTCGCCCGCAGTCACTTCGGCGTCGTAGTGGAGGTATGCGATGCGGGAGGGCAGGCCATGGTCGATCTTCTGTTCAAACCGCGCCTCCACCGCCCCGGCACGAGCGGTTATAACGGCGACGCCGCTCGTCTTGTTGGCGGTGAACGTGGCGACGGCGGTCCCTGATGCACCGGTGGTGACGGTCGCCGGTGAGAGGCGGCCGTAGATCGGGTCGACGCCGAGCGCCACGGTGCGGTTGGCGAGCGGCGCCCCGCCCTCATCAAGCACCTGCACGGTTATTTTAGCCGAATCGGTCCCGTTCGCCACCAGCCAGTCGACATCACCCGAGAGGGTGATCCGCCCCGGGTCTGCCGCGCCCACTGCAGGAACGATCAGGCCGAGCAGGATCATGAGAGGGATTAATTTTTGTAAATTCATACCGAGATCAGAGTGCCCTGATCCCGCATCATATATATAATGATTCTCATTTGACTCTGCGCAGAAGGGCGCCATTAAAATCGACGATTTAGGCCTTGATTACCAATAACCCTGATTTTTGAAATCAATTTTTATTCAAAATTTTATAAACCCGTGACGTCTCACTACGTAACTGTCATATAACCGTTGCTTCACTTAATTATCACACATAAGTGACCACAAAAAATGCAGAAATTTCCTCCAATATCTTGTTTCAAAGAGATTTTTTTGAATTTTAACTAAGAATAACATTTCCGGGTGTTGGGAGAGTTCCACGACAGTTAAATACAGGTTTGCGAGGATAACCCTGAGGGTGCCCGGGAGGGCGCCCGGCGCCGGCCCCGCACCCGGGCGGCCGCAGGAGGGAGGGGGACCCGGCCGCAGGGCGATCACTGGAGCCGGATGTAATCCTTCTGCTGGTTCCCGACCAGAATATGCCTGCAGATGTCCCAGGCATCCGGCGCATCCGGTGCGGTGGCGTAGACCTTGACCACATATTCACCCGGGGGAAGGGTCCGGACGTCGAAGCAGGCCTCCATCGGGCTTACCCCGGGGAGGGACGTCCGGGTGCCGAGCGAGACCCAGGTGTATCCGCCATCGCCCGAGCAGGAGACATCCTGCACGGCCTCCGCCGTCCCGGTATAGTTCAGGTCCCAGGCGAGGGTAAGGAACTCGGTGGCCGGGGACGTGCAGTTGAGGTTGGTGACGCTGAGCGACCGGGCGTCCATGGTGGTGTTCTCCTCGCCGAACGCCGTGATGTAGACGCGAGGGAGCGGCACCCGGTCGTGGTCGTTGAAGGTGATGGTTGCGCCGTCCCCAAAGAGGCCGATCGTGCCCTCGGCGAGGACCCGGAGCCGGAAGGTCGCCTCCCAGGTTTGGTTGAGGCGGATGGTGCCAATATCGAAGTGAAGTTGTTTGTCCCGTTTCCAGTCGTTGATCTGGTTAATGGTATCATCATAGAGGACGTCGGTTCTGGTCTTGTTAAGAATATGGGTGGAAACCCCGGGTTCGGGGACGTAGTCGAAGATCTGCTCACCGGGGACGGGAGCGCTGTTCACCTCCACACTCTCGAAGGCGATGTCCATGGCAGTGTCGACACCGGCTTCGGTCATGAGCCTTTTAGCGATCGCTTCAAACGCCTGCTCGAGCATAACATGGTTGCTGGCAAAGAAGTACTCGCCACCGGACTCATTCGCCAGGAGGCGGGGAACATCCTCCTGCGCCTGGGACCCACTTCCCGTATAGTAGATCGGGAAGATCTGGATTCCCTTACTCGCCGCATACTTTGCCAGATTCTGCTGCCCCCCGAGGTCATCGAACGGAATGTAATTCGTCGAATCCGGTCCGCAACTCTCCGGGTCAGTAACCGCAGATCCTCCGGCATCCGGCCCGAAGGGGCTACCATAATAACTGTACCGGCTCTGCATCAGGACGACGATCGCTCGCACGGAGTCCTCGCTAGTCGGGGGGGCTTCCTCCAGCGTTTTTATCGCCTTGTACAGCCCGTAGCGGAGCGGAGCGCTCGGATTACCCTCTTTACTGTTCTTCATCGGCACTACATTCCATAGGGAGTCGTGGATGGCAGGGGAGTTCCCCGGGGCCAGATCGTTCCGGAGATCGGCATAATCGTTGTACCAGATCTCGCCGTTCCCGGGATAGTGTTCCCGAACATAACCAGCATCATCACTTGGATTCCCATCATCCCCCGCACCCTTGACCCAGGTATACTCCTTGGATTCGCTCCTCAGTTTCAGGATATCGACTTTGTTGCCTGCATATGGCGGGCATGTGGGTTTGTCGCCGTACAGCATGAGGCCGACACGGTTATTCTGCCAGCGACCGATATCGGTATCGATATACCAGGTGAAGTTTTCGGCTGCGGCACGGGCATAGATCATCCGGTCATGCATACCACCCTCATCATTCAGGAGCATCCCCTCTCCCCGATCAAGGAGGATGACCACGTCGATGGGCGCATACCGGGGGATTGCCCAGCCGTCGCCCTTTAGCCTGATGGTGACATCGATTGTGTCGTTCACCGTAACCGTCTCCGGAGTGACATTCGTTGTGATGGCGAGGTAGGGGTAGTTCACCCACGTGAGGGCGACAGAGCGCCTGACTTCCTTCCATGCCGCGACGACATTGCAGGTGCCGGTCGCGGTCGGACTGTAACCAGGGGCACGGTACTCGGTGGTGAACGCGCCGGGGGTGAACTCTACGGCCGCGATGCCGTGTGTATCGGTGGTGGCAGTCTCCCCGGAGAGCGACGGAGCCGCGGTTTGGTTAAAGCAGTTGTCCACGGCGACATTTTGTATCGAGAACCCGACCACCTCTCCTTCGACCGGGTTGCCGTACTGGTCGACAACCTTCGCCCGTATGACTATCGGGGCAGAGCCGAGCACGTCTCGGCTCGGCATCGCCTCGGGGCAGGTGGAGAGGAGGAGGTTCGTCGGTTCGCTGCTGACAAATGCAAGCGGCTGTGAGCGAGTAGCGGAGGTGTTGTCAACGGCAGTCGCCGTGATGGTGACACCGCCGGTCGTCTCCCGCGGACCGTAACTGACCTGTGCCTGACCATAGGTGTTTGTCGTCACCAGCGTCTCCTCTTCGCCGCTCACGTTCGTGGTGATCGCAAGCGCCTGTCCTGCGGACGGATTCCCGTACCCGTCGAGGAGCGTGTAGGTGAGGAGGAATCTCTCTTCCCCGTTGGCAATCACGCCGGGCGGGTCTCCCCCGGGCTGGACGTCGACCTCGATCGCACAGGGCTCTCCGTTTGCCACACCGCGTATCGTCAGGTAACGGTCGGGCAGCGGTTCGGGCGGGCTGACCAGGACGATGTTCTCGCCCGGCAGCGTGTCCACCCGGAATGTTACGGTGGCGTTCCCGGCCTCATCCACACCGACATCGGCACAGCCGAGCGCCGCGTTCCCGGAGGGCGAGCCCACCGCGAAGCCCACGGTCTCGGCCGTGTTCCGGTTGTCAACCGGATTTCCGTAGCTGTCGACCATCCGGACGGCGATCTCTGTCGTCCCCCCGGCGGTCACCTCCGGCTCGTACCAGATGTTTTCGATCCGGTAGAGAGCCGCATGGTCGATCTGCTGCAGAAACGTCTTCGCCAGGACCAACACGCTCACTTCGTCGTTGTACGAGACGGTCACGACGATCGGGGCGGCTCCGGCGGCGGTCCCGGGGGTGAAGACCGCCGTCGCCATGCCGGTGGCGTCGGTCGTGGTGACGGCGGGCGTGATGCACCCAAAGGTGCCGTCCACCGCAAATTCAACCGTGGTTCTCCCGACCAGGGTGCTCCTGGAGGTGCTGTTTGCGACCTGGACCGTGATGGTCGCGGCGTCACTGCTTCCCGCCGTCAGCCATTCGGTATCTGTGCCGATCGTAATCGTATCGGGTATCAGGGCGCCGGCCGGGACCGCAAGGAGGAGCAGCCCGGCGATGACTATGTACGCGCA
>JALNXI010000360.1 GCA_023230425.1 Methanoculleus sp.
TGATCGCCCCCTGTGGTATAAACTGCGGGCTCTGCATTGGCTACCTGCGGGAGAAAAACAGATGCCCGGGCTGCCGGACGGATGATGCCGGCAGCCTGAACGCGTATTGCGCCCGGTGCAGGATCCGGCAGTGCGAAGACCGTACGGGGGAGTACTGCTACGAATGCGCTGGATATCCCTGCGCGCGGCTAAAACGCCTGGACAAGCGCTATACAAAATACCGGACGAGCGTGCTCGACAACCTGCGCGAGATACGGGAGCGGGGAGTCGTGGAGTTCGTCGAACAGGAGAAGGTCCGCTGGACATGCCCGCAGTGCGGACAGACCCTCAGCATGCACAGGGATCGATGCCTGCACTGCGGTCGGACGTGGTGAGGAGGGAGCATCACCCGCATCGCCGCCGCCCGGGTTGGGACCGGTGCCGTCGATACCTTTTTTGCGCTCGTTCCCCTCCTGCCTCCCTGGTGCCATTGAGTATGACCGAGGTTGACACGAGGATACGATCAATCCATGCCCGTGAGATACTGGA
Organism: Methanoculleus sp.; assembly: GCA_023230425.1. Classification (GTDB taxonomy): domain Archaea; phylum Halobacteriota; class Methanomicrobia; order Methanomicrobiales; family Methanoculleaceae; genus Methanoculleus. Next base: position 529 of record JALNXI010000360.1, read on the forward strand.
CTCGCGGGGGAACCCGACCGTCGAAGCGGATGTTACACTCGCCTGCGGGGCGTCCGGGCGTGCCGCGACTCCGTCCGGCGCATCGACCGGTAAACACGAAGCTATCGAGCTCCGGGACGGCGTAAAAGACCGTTACGGTGGGAAAGGGGTGCAGAGACCCGTCGCCCGGGTCAACGGCGAGATCGCCGTTACCCTGCAGGGCATGGACGCCCGCGATCAGGCGACGGTGGACGGGGCGCTCATTGATCTCGACGGAACACCGAACAAGCGGAACCTGGGCGCCAACGCCACGCTTGCGGTCTCCATGGCCGTCGCCCGTGCTGCCGCCGCCGCAGAGGGTCTCTGGCTCTGGGAATACCTGGGAGACCCGTTAAAGCCGCTCCTTCCCGTCCCGATGATGAACATCCTCAACGGCGGAGTCCATGCCAACTGGCAGGGGCCGGATTTCCAGGAATACATGATTGCCCCGTACGGCGCTCCAGGCGTCGCGGAAGCGGTCCGGTGGGGGAGCGAGACCTACCATGCGCTCAGAGAGATCCTCAAAGCACAGGGCTACATGACCGGCGTCGGCGACGAAGGCGGGTTTGCCCCTGCAGTCTCCACGAACACCGAGCCGCTCGACCTGATCGTGGAAGCAATCGAGCGGGCAGGCTACGTCCCCGGCAGGGAGATCGGGATTGCTCTCGACCCGGCATCGAGCGCGTTCTATAGTGATGGCGTCTATAACCTCAGGACCGAAGGGCTGACCCTGACCGCTGCCGAGATGGTGGACCGCTACCGCGACCTTGCTATGGCATACCCGGTTATCGTCATCGAAGACGGCCTTGCCGAGGACGACTGGGACGGCTGGCGGCTGCTCACCAGGACGATCGGGGATCAGGTGGAACTCGTCGGCGACGATCTCTTCGTTACGAACGTCGATCGGATCGATATGGGTATCCGGAAGGGGGCCGCCAACGCCGTCCTGATCAAGCCCAACCAGATAGGGACCGTGACCGAGACGATCGCTGCGGTACGCCTGGCGCAACAACAGAACTGGGGCGCGATGGTCTCTCACCGGAGCGGCGAGACCGCCGACACGTTCATCGCCGACTTCACCGTCGCCATGCAGACGGGTCACCTCAAGACCGGGGCACCGGCACGGGGTGAGCGGGTGGAGAAGTACAATCAACTCATGCGGATCGAAGAGGCGGCAGGAGATACGGCCCGGTATGCCGGACGGAGCGGTTTTATCCGGTAGGGTCTGTGACGGCAGTGATGAATTGCCGGTGACAGGGACCTGGCAGGAGGACTCTCGGGCCGTCCTCCATGGTTTATCAGCAGGAGGCTGATTCGAGAGTCCGGGAGCCGTGCGCCGGCGAGGAGGGGCTGTAATAAGGATCCGTTTTGCCAGTCCTGCCTTAAACGAGGCGTTGCCGTTCTTCTCCGGAACCCGAACGGCCTGCAACTTCCCGGGGTTTAACGCAATTACTTAAGTTCTCCTTCCAAGATCATGGGTAATCATGGAAAGCGCTGCCCTAGCAATCGAAATTCAGATGAGCCTCCTCCTCTTCCTCGCACTCGCCGGCTACCTCGTGGCATCCCGGATCAACCAGTCGGCGACGATCGGGGCTATTCTCGTGGGGGTCCTGGTCGGACCGAGCGTGCTCGGCCTGATCACCTACACCGACTTCGTCGCGACCCTGGCGCATCTCGGAGCAATTATCCTCCTCTTCGTCATCGGTTTCGAGTTTGATATCAGGGATATCCTCGATGTGCGTTACGGTGTCATCGGCCTTGTCGGCGTGATCGTCCCGTGGATCGGCGGTTACGCTACCACTGTCTTCTTCGGGTTCGACTTCGCCAGCGCAGTCTTCGTCGGCACGGCGCTGACCGCGACGAGTATCGCCATCACGGCAAACGTCCTCAAAGAGATCGGCGTGCTCCAGACCCCGGCAGCGAAGGCAATCATCGGCGCCGCAGTCATCGACGATGTCCTCTCCCTCCTGGTGCTTGCCATCGCCACCGATCTGGTGGTGAGCGGGGATGTCTCGGCGGTATCGGTCGGCGTGATGCTCGGCAAGGCCGTGGGATTCATCGTCGTCGCCGGCGCCGTCGGGTATTTCGGCATCCGAAAGGTCATCGAGCGAATGGACGCAACTCCTCTGGCGCGGAAGTATCCCGAGTTTGTCTTCATCTTTGCCATGATGGTGGCGTTCCTGTATGCGATGCTCGCCGACCTGGTGGGCTTATCGGGCA
>JALNXI010000361.1 GCA_023230425.1 Methanoculleus sp.
CTGCTCGCCGATCATGTGCAGGACATAGGCGTTGACCGCCGGGTCTTTTAGCAGTTCAGTGACAGATACCATGCTCAATTCTCCCCCGTAATAGTTATTGTATAATAGTCCAGCATCGATGTGCACCATACTGTGCTCTCAATCCTTAATGCCCTTTCCCGTATGGGGGGGCGGACGGCCCCTCACGGCAGAGATACGACCGTGCTCCGAAGATCAGCCTTTGATCAGTCTCCGGACTGTTTTGGCGTTCCTCTCCAGGTCCGCACACGCCGCCGCCTCGGTCTCGGCGCACCCGTAGACGCTTACAAGGGCGTGGCCCTCCTCGAACTCAGTGCCGGGCCAGGGAATGTCCGCGATCCGGGGCGCTAGCGCCGAGAGGTCCACGTCAAGCCGCATATCCCGCTCCGCAAAGAGGATCCGCCGGACCGCGACCCTTCGAGCTGTCGGCATCGCCGTCGGAATCACCCCGCGGCAGGCGTCCATGTGCATGCCAAAGACGCTCTCTCCGGTCGCCATCTCGACCGTATCCAGGGTGGCCTGGAACCGGGGATTGATCTCAATCGCCCATGGCTTCTCCCCCGCCATGAAGTCGATCCCGACCGAGCCCACGCATCCGCTCGCGGCGCAAATCCGCTCCGCCGCCGCGATCATCTCCCCGGCGAGCGGGTGGGAGAACGGAGTGACCGACCCGGCAAACCCGTGTGAGCTCCCCCCCTCCCCCCGCAGGATCTGCCGGTTGACGGCTATAGCCCGTGCACGCCGGCCGTCCGCAACGCAGGAGACACTTGACGGGACCCCGTCGACGAGAGCCTGGGCGACGTAGGGCACGTCCGGCCAGGCCTCCTCCCACCGGCGGAGTTCCTCCTCCGTCCGCGCGACGGTGTTCCGCCATCCCCCTGCTCCCCGGCGCGGCTTGACCATCACCGGGTAGTGACCGGCCCCGGCAAGCGACGGGACCGGCACGTCCAGCCCTTCGAAGAACCGCTGGATCTCCAGTTTGTCGAGGAACCGCTCCACTTTGTGGGGCGGCGTACCGCAGAGCGGGATCGTCGTCCCGACGGCCTCGGCGCCCGAGGCGACGACCAGCGCGTCGACCCGGTGACGGGCGGCAAGCTCGGCGATCTTCTCCGGGAGTTCGGTGAGCTCGCCGAACGTCAGACAGTCCTCTGTGCACCAGGCAAGGTCCTGATCGCAGAAGTGATCGACGGCGTAGACCGTGTAGCCGGCCCGGTGGGCCGACTGCGCCACGTGCCGCGTGGCAAATCCGGCAACCAGAACCCGGCCCTTCACTGCTCCACCGTCTTCTTCCCCACCTTCGTCGGCTCGATCCGGATCTTCGCATCCGGATACTCCCGGTTGAGTTCCCTCCCCTCGAAGAGGTGGTCGAGGAAGAGGGCGAGGCTTGCGATCTCCGAGTGGGGCTGTGTGGTCACCGAGACGTTGTAGTCGGCAAGGCCGTATATATCGCCCGGCACCTTCTCCGCTCCCACCACGACGAGCACCCGCTCCTGGTCCCGGACCTCGTTGATGACGTCGGTCATCCGGAGCCCGTACATCGTGAGGTGGACGACCTTGCCGCCGCCGGCCTTCCAATCCTGGATGCACCGCCGCCACTTCACATCGTTCTCCGCAAAAAAGTCTCCTCCCCACCGGGATGCCACATCCTCGATGCTTGCGATCACGCCGGGGTCGTCTGCGGCGAGATACATCCCCCGGGCCCCGAGCGCCCGCGCCGCGAGCCCGACATGGGTCGTCACCCGCTGGTCGCGTTCGGGCCGGTGGCCTATCCGGAGCACTGCTACGGTGGGCATATCGCTCACTCCTCGCTCCTCTTCGCCCTGATAATGCCGTTCTCGATGACGAACGGCATATCCTTCGCACACCGGCACTGGCACCCGATCAGCGATTCCTGTAGAGAGAGGAGGTGCACCATCTCCCCTGACCGCCGGACCAGAAGATACCGCTCGAGGCGCTCAAGCGATGCCGTGACCGCACCGGGTTCAAAACCGGTGGTTGCTACCAGGTCTTCGGCCGTAATACCGCCGGTTTCAGGAATCCGGTGGTATACGACCCAGTCCAGATCTTCCTCACGCACACCTATTCTTTTTTCCGGACAGACCGATATAGTTATTCATGCGCCGCCTGCACCGTTCCGGCTCTGCGGGCCGCCGTTCGGGCGGTTCTCCCGCAGGTCGGAGTGGTGCGGAGCGGCAGAAGATATGGTGGGAACTGAGTATGGTCGATTATGCGGAACTGGCAGACCTTGCCGAGAGTCTCTTTGAGGCGAGCGACGATGACGATGAACTTCTCGCAGAGAGGCTCGATACGGTTGACAGAGAGATCCGGAGAGCGCTGCTCTCCTCCGACCTCCTCAACGCCTATCAGGTCTTCTACTACTGCTTCCGGGAGGCGCCGGATGAGTTGGCGAGGGAACGACTGCAACTCCATGCGGCATCCGACCTCGCTCGAGGGATCGTCATCGATGAGGTCGATATATACGATGTGATCTTCTCTCTGGAAGACGGGGAGCCTGTCCTCCTCATCACCGACGGTGAGGCGGCGCTGGCACGGTTTGAAGGAGAACAGGCATACGGGGATATGGTCAGGTACCTGGACGAGTCCCTCTAGTGCAACGATTCCAAATTATCGGACTTATTTAGTACTCGTCTCCCCTCCCGATGGGGCTGGTGCCGGATCCGGATCTTCCCCGGGCTCTTCCCCTGCGGTGGACCGTGGTGGCTATCACCATTGGGGGAGAG
>JALNXI010000001.1 GCA_023230425.1 Methanoculleus sp.
AAAAAGGGATTAAAATATCAGACGAGGAGATGGAGCGCATTAATTTGATACGCGATCCGTTTCATGGTGAATGGAATTATTCGATTCAACCTCAAATTGCATAAGTTGTTATTTCACAAGTCCTAAGACAACCACGCCCATCGAGAACGTGACCCTCCTCGTCCCCATCCCGACGCGCGGCGACCGGCCCACTCTAGGTCATACCCAGATCTCCGATGCTTTTTACGCCGATCGACTCCCTGACCACAATACGCCCGCGATTGTCCCGGTCGATGGTTGTTACTACCTCCGGCTGACCGTTCCCTACATGGATCCCGCAGAACCTATTTATGTAGATTATTACAACCGTACCTCTTTCGACCAGGAGTTCCGCCCCGAGTTCGTCCCCCAACTGATCAATACGCTGCACCCGTTCGGCAACGAGTCGCTCTTCTCCCCAAAGCAGAACCTCACGCTGACTGCAGGATCCCCGGAAGCGGTTCGGACGAGCGGCTACAACCCTGGAGGATACAGTTACTCCTATACCATCCCCGTCTACGTCTACTACGAGAACGGGAGTCAGGTTGAGATCTATTCGAATATTCGGGGTGAGAACGAATGGGTTGAGCGGTTTGATGCATGGGCGCTGAATCGGTATACCGATCATTATCGTCTCGTCATCACCGGCGATCCGCAGGGCTGGATGCCTGCCGAAGGGGAAGTGACGGCGGGGCAAGGGGTCTACCGGGAGTGGCAACTCGCCCCTTCCTCCACCCCTAGTTCAGGGAATAAAACGGATGCATCAGTCTGATGTGGCCTCGTCAGACCGGAAATCAGTCGATACTCGAATCTGGAACATCTTCGGGGAGATGAATGTATATCAGGAAGGAACAGACTCCTGCATATGCGTCCCTGGCTCCCCGCTGTCCTCCTCACCCTCGTCGTTGCCCTGGTCTTCCTCTGCGGCTGTCTCTCGGAAGAACCACATAATATAGTGAAATCTTACAATTATGCCCTCAGCATCAAGACAAACACGCCCATCGAGAACGTGACCCTCCTCGTCCCCATCCCGATGCGCGGCGACTGGCTGGCCATCGGTCCCGTCCCGCTCTCCGATGCATTTTACGCCGATCGCCTCTCAGAGCGTTATACGCTCGCTGTCGTCCCGGTCGACGGAAGGTACTATCTTCGGGTGACCGCTCCCTTCATGGATCCCGCAGAGCCGGTTGGTATGATCTTTCACAACCATACCTTCCTTGCAGGTGATTTTCGCCTGGAAATCGTCCCACAGCTGATCAATACGCTGCACCCGTTCGGCAACGAGTCGCTCTTTCTCCCGAAGCAGAACCTCACGCTGACCGCGGGCTCCCCGGAGGCGGTTCGGACGAGCGGTTACAACCCCGATGGATACCGGTATTCTTACACCATCCCTGTCTACGCATACTATGAGAACGGAACACGGGTTGAGATCTCTTCAAGGATTTGGGGAGCGAATCAGTGGAGCGAGGGATTTGATTACCATCCGTCGAATCAATATTCCGATGCCTACTCTCTCGCTATTACTAGCGAGCCGCGGGGCTGGATGTCTGCCGAAGGGGAAGTGACGGCGGGGCGAGGGGTCTATGAAGAGTGGCAACTCGCCCCTTCCCCTACTACTGGTTTAAGGGAGTAGATTGAGTGCATCAGTCTGATGTGGCCTCGTCAGACCGGAAATCAGTCGATACTCGAATCTGGAACGTCTCCGGGGAAATGAATGTATACCAGGAAGAAACAGACTTCTGCATGCATCGCCGGCCCCTCGTCGTCCTCCTCGTCCTTGTCGTTGCCCAGGTCTTCCTCTGCGGCTGTACCTCGAGTGGACCTCAAGATTTCAGCGTATCCTCATCATATACTCTCCACATCACGACGGATACCCGCATCGAGAACGTGACCCTTCTCGTTCCCATCCCGGCCCGCGGTGATCTGCCTGCCATCGGTCATGACCCGATCTCCGATGCGTTTTATGCTAACCGTTTCCCAGAGCACATTACGCCCGCGATCGTCCCGATCGACGGCCAGTATTACCTCCGGTTAACTGCCCCGTTCCTGAGCCCTGCAGAACCTGTGCGGGTGAACTATGAAAACTATACCTCCCTTGCAGGTGATTTCCGGCCTGAGATTGTCCCGCAAATGGTCGAAACACGGTATCCGTTCGGCAATGAGTCCCTCTTCCTCCCGAAGCAGAACCTCGCCCTGACCGCAGGCTCCCCGGAGGCGGTTGAAACACGTGGTATCAACCCTGGATGCCGATATTCCTACACCATCCCTGTCTACGCGTATTGTGAGAACGGAAGTCGGATCGAAGTTTATTCAACTATTTGGGGCAGGAACGGATGGGTTGAGCAATTTGATGCAGGGGCACTGAATCAATACTCCGATCGTTATCATCTCGTCATCACCGGCGAGCCGCAGGGCTGGATGGCTGCCGACGGTGTGATGACGGCAGGGGAAGGGATCTACCGGGAGTGGCAACTCAACGCCTCCACCACTTCCGGTTCAGGGGAGTAGAACGAATTTTTCGGCCTGCTGAGGCAGAAGGGGGCAGGAAATGGGCAGGTAACCCTACGGAGAGCGTCTCCGGGGGAATGAATGTATACTGAGAGAGAATATACCCCTCTATGCGTTGCCAGCTCCCCATCGTCCTCCTCGCCCTCGTCGTTGCCCAGGTCTTCCTCTGCGGCTGTCTCTCGGGGGAACCTCAAGATCCTTATACAGATTTCAGATACGAACTCTCCATCAGGACAGCCACGCCCATCGAGAACGTGACCCTCCTTGTACCCATCCCGACCCGCGGCGACCAGCCGGTCATCGGTCCCGAACAAATTTCTGGTGAACTTTACACCGATCCCGGCAACCTCCGAAAACATCCCTCCGATCCCTCGACTCTTCCGGAGCACTACGATTTCGCGATCGTCCCGGTCGACGGCCAGTACTACCTCCGGCTGACCACTCCCTACATGAATCCCGCAGAACCGATCGGTGTTCGCTACTCTAATCGCACCTCTCTTGGTGACAAATTACGCCCTGAGGTCGTCCCGCAGTTGATCGATACACGGCACCCATTCGGCAACGAGTCGCTCTTCGCCCCGAAGCAGAACCTCACGCTGACAGCAAGTTCCTCCGGAACGCCCAACGAGCGCGGTTATTACAACCCCGGAGGAAACCGTTACTCCTACACCATCCCTGTCTACGCGCACTACGAGAACGGAACACAGGTCTCGATCTCGTCGAAAGTTACGGGGGCGAATCTGTGGCTTGAAGGGTTTGATTTTGCCGGGCAAAATCGATACTCCGATGCGTACTCTCTCACCATCACCGGCGACCCGCAGGGCTGGATGCCTGCTGAAGGCAAAGTGACGGCGGGGCAGGGAGGCTACCGGGAGTGGCAACTCAACTCTTCCCCGACTTCCGGTGCAGGGGAGTAAAACGGACGCACCGGCTCGATTTTCCAGAAAAAGAGAGGGGCGGCAGCCCTACACCGTCTTCACAAGCGCCGCGACGTATCGGCCGACCTCGCTCGTCTTCCTCGCCCCGCCCATGTCCCGGGTGACGAAACCGTCAAGGATGCTCCTCTCGATCGCCCGGAGGACTGCCGCCGCAGCCTCGTGCTCGCCGATGTGGTCGATGAGCATCGAGCCCGCCCAGACGGTTGCAAGTGGGTTCGCGACGTCCTGGCCCCGGTACTTCGGCGCAGAGCCGTGGATCGGCTCGAACATGGAGGTTCCCCGGGGGTTGATGTTCCCGCCGGGGGCGAGCCCGAGCCCGCCCTGGATCATGGCACCGAGGTCGGTGATGATGTCGCCGAACATGTTCGGGGTGACGACGACATCGAACCACTCGGGGTTCTTGACGAACCACATCGTGACGGCGTCGACGAAGTTGAACTCCGTCGCGACGTCCGGGTATTCAACGGCGACTTCGGTGAAGACGTCCCGCCAGAGGCCGTAGACGTCGGAGAGGACGTTTGCCTTATCGACCGACGTGAGCCTTTTGCGCCTCCGGTCGGCGAGGTCGAAGGCGTAGCGGATCGCCCGCTCCGCACCCGGCCGGGTGACGACGCCGATCTGGTAAGCGATCTCGTCGGCGTCGGTCTCGACGTCGAGACCGAATTTGACATTGTAGAGGTCACGGACGACCTCGAGCGTCTTTCTCTCCCGCTTCCCGGCGAACCGCGAGCCGATACCGACGTAGAAGTCCTCGGTGTTCTCCCGGACCACGACGAAGTCGATATCCTCCGGCTTTTTGTTCGCGAGCGGCGTCGTGACGCCCTCAAGGAGCCTGATTGGCCGGAGGTTGATGAACTGGTCGAAGTGGAACCGGATAGCAAGCAGGATGCCCTTCTCGAGGATCCCGGGCTTCACCCGTTCATCACCGATGGCCCCGAAGTAGATCGCCTTGAATTTCGAGAGTTCCCGGATATCCTCCTCGGTGAGGAGTTCACCGGTCGCGAGGTAGCGCTCCGCCCCGATATCGAAGTCGGTCCACGCTATGTCAAACCCATAGCGCTCCCCTGCGGCATCGAGGACCTCTTTTCCCGCCGCTACGATCTCGGGGCCGATGCCGTCCCCGCCGATGGCGGCTACTCGGTGCTGCATGTCTCCACCCGTTCTAAGTCTTTCGCATAGGCCACGAGGCCGCCGGCCTCGACGATCGTCCGGAGGAACCCGGGCACCGGCTCGACGGCGAACTGCTTTCCGTTCACCGTGATAAAGCCCCCGGCGACGTCCACCGATACGGCGTCGCCGTCCCGGATCTCGTCGACCCCGGCGCAGACCAGCGGCAGGAGCCCGGTGTTGACGGCGTTCCGGTAGAAGATCCGGGCAAAGGACGCTGCGATCACGACCCTGATGCCGGCCCCGAGGAGCGCGAGCGGTGCGTGCTCCCGGGAGGAGCCGCACCCGAAGTTGGTACCCCCAACCACGACATCGCCTGCCCGTGCGCCCTTTGCAAACTCGTCTCTCGTCCCCTCAAACGCGTGCTTCGCGAGCTCCGCCGGATCGTAAATTGTCAGGAATCTCCCCGGTATGATCGCGTCCGTATCGATATCATTGCCAAACTTCCATGCCCGCATGGATTACACCTCCCTCGGATCGGTGATCTCACCGTAGAGGGCGCTTGCCGCCGCCGTCGCCGGCGAGGCGAGGTAGACCGACGCCTGCGTGCTCCCCTGCCTGCCCCGGAAGTTCCGGTTCGACGTGGAGAGCGAGACCTCGCCGGGGGCGAGGAGGCCGAACGCGCCGCCCATGCAGGGGCCGCAGCAGGGCGCCTCGACGAGCGCTCCCGCCTCGACGAACCGCTCGATCAGCCCGGCCCGCAGCGCCTTGAGATACTCGGTGCGCGAAGCCGGTATGACGATCACGCGGACCCCGGACGCGAACGCATCAGCGGTCCCGAGCACCTCCGCCGCCTCGGCGAGGTCTTCATACCGCCCGTTGGTGCAGGAGCCGATGAAGACCTGGTCGACCTTCGTCCCCGCCACACCCCCGACATCCACGACGTTGTCCACGTTGTGGGGGACGGCGACCTGCGGCGCAAGATCGGTGACGTCGTAGTGCCGGCGCTCTGCGTAGGCCGCATCAGGGTCGCTTGCAAGGTCGAACGGCTCGATATCACGGCGGGCGGCGACGTAGTCCCAGGTCGCCGCGTCGGGCGGCACGATCCCCGCCTTCGCCCCCATCTCGATCGCCATGTTGGCGCAGGTCATCCGGCCCGCCATGCTCATCTCCCTTATCGCCCCGCCGGTGAACTCAAGCGTCCTATAGGTCGCGCCGTCGGCACCGATGTCGCCGGCGAGCGAGAGGATCAGGTCTTTTGGACCCACCCTCCGGTCGAACGTCCCGTCCACGGTAAGGAGGATGCTCTCAGGAACCCGGAAGTAGAGCGCCCCGAACTTCAGCACAAAACCCATATCGGTCGACCCGATCCCGGTCGCAAATGCGCCTGCGGCACCGTAGGTGCAGGTGTGGGAGTCGGTGCCGACGATGATCTCGCCGGGCGCCGCCCGTCCCTTCTCCATCACGACCTGGTGACAGACACCCTCGAGGAGATCGTAGTTGTGGATCCCCTGCTCCGCCGCAAACTGCCGCATGAAGACGTGGTTCTCGGCAGCCGGTATCGAGTCGGCGGGGATCTGGTGGTCGAAGAGCATGATGATCCGCTCCGGATCATAGACACGTTCTCCACCCATCTCGCGGAAGACCCGGACCGCCAGCGGGCCGGTGATGTCGTGGATCATCGCCGCGTCCACCGGTGCCATCACCACGTCCCCCGCGCGGACAGCCCTGCCGCACGTTTGCGAAAATATCTTTTCTGCGATCGTCGCCGCCATGAAATATCGAGTTCCAGGTACGCGCTCCAGACGTATCTAGTTTGGCAGGAGACGCTCCGACCGGGCAGGGAATCTGAGTCCATTTCGCCCGCTTTCCCGGGGGATTACCCTTATGTGAATCCATGCGGATTGTATAGGGAGAAGCGATGACCGACGGACCGACCCCGGCAATGCGACAGTACTACTCAGCGAAGGCCCGGTACCCCGATGCCATCCTCTTCTTCAGGATGGGAGACTTCTACGAGACCTTCGGCGAGGACGCCGGCGTGGTGGCCCGGGAACTCGACATCACCCTGACGGCCCGGGGCAGGGATAAGAACGGCGACCGTATGCCGCTTGCGGGAGTCCCCCACCATGCGGCTGACGCCTACATTGCCCGCCTGGTGAATAAAGGCTACAAGGTGGTGATCTGCGACCAGGTAGAGGACCCGAAGACCGCGAAAGGCGTGGTGAAGCGGGACGTCACGAGGGTGATCACCCCCGGGACGCTGATCGACTCATCGATGCTCGGCTCTCCAGGGGCCCAGTACCTGATGGCGGTCGCCCCCGCCCGGAAGGATACCTTCGGCCTCGCGTTCCTGGACGTCTCCACCGGCGAGTTCTTCGTATCCTCCGGGAGCGGCGGGGGCGACTACGCCGATATTATATCGGAGGTGGTCAGGCACCGGCCGTCGGAGGTGATCGTCCCGGAGAGCCTCGCCGAAGGACTACCCGGCCGGCTCAAAACCCTCGGGGTGACGGTGAGCCGCTACCGCGACGACGCCTTCGACCCCGATACAGCGTATACCCGCCTCTGCGAGCAGTTCGGGACGGCGACGCTCGACGGCTACGGGTGCGCCGATATGACGGGAGCGGTTACTGCCGCCGGGGCGGCGCTCCGCTACGCCCAGGAGACCCAGCAGTCGCCCCTCTCCCATATATCGGGGCTTGCAACGAGGATCCCGTCAGGGAACATGGTGCTTGACGCGATCACCCTCCGGAACCTGGAGATCACGACGAGCATCCGGGGTGAAGGCGATGGGAGCACCCTTCTCTCCGCGCTCGATGCCACAAAGACATCGATGGGGAGCCGGACGATGCGATCGTTCCTGATCAGCCCGCTCATCGGGAAGAAGGCCATCGAGAAGAGGCTTGATTCGGTGGAGTGGCTCGTCGACCGCGCGCTCGATCGGCAGGAACTCCGGGGAGCCCTCGGCGATTTCGCCGACATCGAGCGGATAGCAGGGAGGATTGCCTACGGGAACGCCGGTCCCCGGGATCTGGCGACGCTCCGGGATTCGCTTGAGCGTATACCGGACGTAAAAGTGCTCTTCCCGGGCGACGCCCCGGCCCTGGTCCGCGAGGCCCTCGATGCGATGAGCGACCATGCCCGGGTCACGGACCTCGTCGGGCGGGCGATCGTGGACGACCCCCCGGCACGCGCGTTGGCCGGAGGGATGATCCGCGAGGGGTTCAACGGGAAACTCGACGAACTCCGGCACCTTGCGACATCCGGGAAAGACTGGATCGCGGAGTTCCAGCAGCAGGAACGGGAGAGAACCGGGATCAAGTCCCTTAAGATTGGGTACAACCGGGTCTTCGGCTACTACATCGAGGTGACGAGACCGAACCTGCACCTGGTGCCGCCGGAGTACGAGCGCCGGCAGACAACCGCGAACGGCGAGCGCTACACGATACCCGACCTCAAGGAGAAGGAGGCGATGATCGCCACCGCCGAAGAGCGCCTTGGGGCACTCGAGGCGGAGATCTACACCGAACTCGTTCGGACACTCTCGGCGGACGTCCCCGACCTGCAGGCGACCGCCCGGGCGGTTGGGCTGCTTGACGTCTACGCGGCCCTCGCCGAGGTCGCCGCCCGTTACGGCTACTCCCGCCCGGTGATCGAGGAGAGCGGCCGGATCATCATCAGGGACGGGCGTCACCCGGTGGTGGAGCGGCACCTCCCGGTGCCGTTCGTCCCGAACGACACGGACCTTGACGGCTCCGCCGACCAGATAACGATCATCACGGGAGCGAATATGGCGGGCAAGTCCACCTACATGCGGGCGGTGGCGCTCTGCTGCATCATGGCCCAGATGGGGAGTTTCGTCCCGGCCCGCCACGCTACCATCGGGATTGTGGATCGGGTCTTCACCCGGGTGGGGGCTTTTGACGACCTTGCCTCAGGGCAGTCGACGTTCATGGTCGAGATGCTGGAACTCGCAAACATCTTAAACAACGCAACCCCGCAGAGCCTCGTGATCCTCGACGAGATCGGGCGGGGCACGAGCACGCTCGACGGGTGCGCGATCGCCCGGGCGGTGGTGGAATTCCTGCACGGGAGAGCGGTTGCCGGGCCCCGGACCCTCTTTGCGACCCACTTCCACGACCTGATAGACCTTGAAGGGGCACTCAAGCGAGTGAAGAACTTCCACTTCGCCGTGAAGGATACCGGGGACGATGTCGTCTTCCTCAGGAAGATCATCCCCGGCGCAACCGACAAGAGTTACGGCGTCCACGTGGCGCACCTTGCCGGCATACCGAAGAAGGTGACCGATCGGGCGATGGCGCTCCTGAAGGAGGCGGCGGCACGGGAGTACTCAGGCGGCCCGCGGGCCCCCCGCTACACCCAGATGCTCCTCGTCGACCCCGGCGAGGGAGTCGTGGAGGAGAACCCGGCGGTCGAAGAACTCAGGAGCCTGAACCCGGATGAGATGACGCCGATTGATGCGTTAAACGCCCTCTGCCGGCTCCGGAAACTCGCAAACGGGGAGGGGGGAGAACGATGACGGAGATACGGGTCCTCGACCCCGACACGGTCAACCAGATCGCCGCAGGCGAGGTCGTGGAGCGGCCGGCATCGGTGGTGAAGGAACTCCTGGAGAACGCCGTCGACGCAGGCTCGACGAGCATCCTCATCGACGTCTCCTCAGACCTTGCCGGGATCACGAAGATCCGGGTGACCGATGACGGTGCGGGCATGACGCCGGAGGAGGCGGCGCTCGCGTTCCACCCTCATGCAACGAGCAAGATCCGGGATATCGCCGACCTCTCCTCCATCCGCACCCTGGGGTTCCGGGGAGAGGCGCTTGCAAGCATCGCCGCCGTCGCGGAGGTGACCCTGGTCACCCGGCCACAGGAAGCCGGGGCGCTCGCCGGCACCCGGTTGAGGGTCAGGGGCGGCGAGGTCGTGGAGAAGGGCGATGTCGGGGCACCGGAGGGGACGACGGTCATCGTGGAGCACCTCTTCTACAACACCCCCGCCCGCCGGAAGTTCTTAAAGAGCAGGAACACCGAGCTCGCCCACCTCTACGGGGTTGTGGAGAACCTGGCCCTCGCGCACGGCGAGGTCGCCTTCCGGGTGGTGCACAACGGGAAGGAGCGGATGGCGACCCAGCGGTCGGGAGGGCTCAAAAACGCCGTCGCCGGACTCTACGGTGCGGACCTTGCCCGGTCGCTCGTCCCCGTCGAGGGAAGGCTCTCCTTCCTCCGCATCAGCGGCTACGTCTCCCGCCCGTCGGAGAGCAGGGGAAACCCGTCACAGGTGGTCATCAGCATCAATGGAAGAAGCATCACCTCCCGGCAGGTCACAGCCGCCGTCCGGGAAGGCTACGGCACCCTCCTCCCAAAAGACCGCTACCCGGTGGCATTCATCGACCTCTCGATCGACACCGACCTCGTGGACGTCAACGTCCACCCGACGAAAAGGGAGGTCCGCCTCTCCCGGGAGCGGGAGATCCTCCCGGCGATTGCGGCCGCTGTCTCGGAGGCGCTCGCCGGGCACGACCTTGCCCGTGAACCGGCACCGGAGCCGGTGCAGCAGCAGATTGTCCCCCCTGGACCGGAACCGGGAGAGGTTCCGGTGGTCGGCGAACTCGAAGCGCCCTACGCGGCGGGGCACCGGGGACTCGCCCTCTCCGACCGGCAGCTGCGCAGGACGGAGGCAGAGGGCACGGAGAATCTCCTCCCGGCGATGGAGCCCTTCGGGCAGGTGGCGGCGACCTACATCGTGGCAGAGGGAGCCGACGGCACCCTCTACCTCGTCGACCAGCACGCGGCCCACGAGCGGGTCCTCTACGATCAGGTCGTGGAGCAGCGCGATGCGGAAGCGGGGTCCCAGGAACTGATCATGCCCGTCGTCCTCTCGTTCCCCCCGAAGGAATCAGCCGCGCTCCGCGACGCCATCCCGCTCCTCGCAGGCGAGGGGTTCGTGGTGGAGGAGTTCGGCCGGGACACCTTCGCCGTCCGGGCGGTGCCCGTCGCCCTCGGTGCACTCGAGGACCTTGAGAAGGTCAGGGAGACGATCGCCGACCTCCTCGCCGATGAGTCCCGCACCACCCCCGACCGCCGGGAGGCGGTCACCTGCATCGTCGCCTGCAGGGGCGCGGTGAAGGCCGGCGCCCTTCTCACGCACGACCAGCAGAAACGACTCCTCGCACAGCTCGCCCGGACGAAGACCCCCTGGACATGCCCGCACGGGAGGCCGACGGTGGTGGCGTTCGATAAGCGGAAACTCGACGGTATATTCCGGCGCGGGTAAGGGCACCGGCCGGCCGGTATAGACCCCGGCATAAATATCGCATATAATCGATTATTTTTGCAATCCTCTCGAATTTTCAGGCGTTCGTGGCCAAATCCCGTATCATAATGGATTTATTCTCCGGGGATCAGAATGGCTATACGTCACAGAGGGACTCACCCGCTGCAGATGACAGGACTGAACCATGTGACACTACTCCAGCAGATCCGCCTCTGGATGAAGACCCGGAGTGGAGGGAAGCAGTTTCACGACAGTGAGAACGACTCAGTCATCGAACTGTACTTCGATATCTCCCCTGAAGCGACCCTCCCTCCGGATACCCCGGAGATCCCGCTGGAGAAGAGCAGGTGACGGGGAACCCCCAGAAACGCCCTACCGAATGAATCGCCTCTCGATTCCAGACCACACACCACCCCACCACCTATTTTTGAGAACGCTCTTCCTCCCGGCCCGAGCGGGGGTTTCATCCCCGGTGCCCCCCGTGACTATCATGGAGATTATGGGTGTCCGGGAGGATTGCACAGAGAAGAGGCGACGCTCCTCCCCGGGAAGAGAAATATTGATGGACGACGACTGCCGCCGGGACGGAGGGTGGTCCGGCTGTGAGATGCACGACCTCGGGGACGGGGACTACGGGAAGTGCGACTACACAGGCAGGCAGCAGGAGTGCCCGCACTCCTTGATCCTGAAGCGCTGTGGAGAGAGAGGAGGGTTGCGGCGCGGCCGGAAAAAAGCGGGTGGTCAGATGAACCGAAATGATTCCGCTACCGGAGCCGCATCGGCGTTGTAAACATCGTACTCCGCGGGGAAAACCGTGTGCATGACCGAGTAGACGGTGTCGCCCCTGGCGGCGTAGCGGATGACGAAGGTGTACCGGTCGTCCTCGACGATAGGGACGGAGAAGACAGACTCGTACGCCGGAATACCGTCAAGGTGGGTTCTATCTGTCGAGACCCATTCGGCCCCGATACCGGCCTTGAGGTCCTTCGCGTAGGACGCATTCAGTTCTTCAAGGATCTCCTCGTCAGTGGTGTTCTCGTCCGGGAGCGGGATCGTGTTGACGCGGACCTCCTCATGCTTCACCGGTGAGGAGAACCATACGCTCTCCCCGGACTCGGTGAAGAACCAGCCCTCCGGGCAGGTGACGGCATAGCCGTAGGTGGTGTTGATGTAGGTGCCGTTCCCGGGAACGGGCGCCGGAGTCGGTGTCGGGATCGGAGCGGGTTCGCCCGCTTCCGGGTCGGATGGGGGCGGCTGCGGTGAGGAGAGAGACGGCAGCAGAACCACCAGGACCGCGGCGAGAGCGACCACAAGAACCCCGATGATCAGCATTCTCTGCGGTTTCATAGTATCCAGATACGTGGCCCGGGAGGCAATAAATACCCTTCACCTCAACGAGCCAGACAAGCCGTTTCGGCCAGGTGGATGGTATATCGCCCGGAATACCGCCCCGGTTGTCGCGCCGGGACACCCGGGAGGTCAGAGGGCTGTGGTGACCGGGGTCGCCACGGGAGCACGGACGTCGGCGAGCAGATCGTCCAGGGTATCCGCGTACTCCACCCGGATACCGAAAATCTCCTCGATATAGTTCTTCGTGTCCACGACGACCGGCCGCTGCCGGGCTATCCGGAGCCCGCCGAACGATCGGGCCTCCTCCTGGTAGCTGATAACCTTGTTGTTCTCCGCCGGGAGGATCAGGAGCATCTTCCCACTCGCCGCAGCGGCCTCAGCCTTCTCGAGGATACCCCCGACCGGGCCGATGCTTCCGTCTTCATTGATGGTTCCGGTCACGGTCACGCTCTCGTTGAGTGGGAAGCCTTCCAGCACCGAGAGGAGCAGCGTGGTCATCAGCGCTCCCGCACTGGGGCCATCGATCTCGGAGACCTCGTCCGGGCCCTGGATGCTGAATATGATGTCGCTCTCCGCGAGGTCGACGCGGGAGTGGTTGGCGGCGAGGGTGACCGCAAGGTTCGCGGCATCCTGGAAGACTATCCCCATCAGGGGTGTCGTCTGGACGAGCACCCTTCCTCTCCCGGGCACGACCTCGACCGAGACGTTCACCATTGCCCCCTCTTCAGTCACCCTGTTAGCGGCAAAGGGGCCGCCCCGGTCGACCTCGACCTTCTGGAGGATAACCGGCACCTGCATGGAGGCCGCATCCCCGGCCCCCGCTTCCCTCACCCGGGGGGCCGGGGTCGTGACCGGCCTCGCATCCTCACCCGGGGGAAGAGAGAGAGCCCGGGCGGGGTCGTCCCCCGGGACAAGGACGACAGCCAGGAGGAAGACGTTCATGATGAACGAGAGAATGAACAGAATCGCCAGGGTCTTCTCCTGTATGCGCATACGCTTGCTCGCATACCATTCAGTCAGATATATACCTTTCCGAAGGGTGTACCGAGGCGGGTCTCCTCCCCCGGCAGGACCAGGGGCTCCTTATGGAGTCTGTTGAAAAGAGGTTGTGAGAAATTCTCTGGATTAATTTTCCCCGCCGAGATCCAGTTTCTTTGTCTTCCAGGTTCCCTGCCTGTAGAAGAACAGATCACACAGGAACACCACCACGGTGCCGCAGACCACCGCGAACCAGATGGACTGCAGCGGCAGGTCCATCGCCACAAAGATCGCAGCAAGACCCACCTGCACGATCAACTGTCCCGCGATCGCCGCGTACATGCCGGGTCTCGTCATCCCCGCACCGTTCATCGCAAATCCCATCGTCATCGCCATAGCTATCACGAAATACGACAATGGGATGATCTGCATAAACAGGATGCCGTGTGCAAGCGACTCGCCTGTCGCGCCGAAGAACGCCAGGAGATACTTCGCAAACAGCAGATACAGGATACCCACAACCGCCATAAACGACGCATTCACGATCATCGCAATCCTGACCGCTCTCTCCGCTCTCTCCACTTTTCCCGCTCCCAGATTCTGCCCGACCATCACCGCGACTCCCGTGCAGAGCCCCATCACGAAGACCAGGCCCAGCATATCCAGACGCTGGCAGATGCCGTATGCTGCCACCGCTGTCGTGCCGTACAGTGCTACGATCGCTGTCATCCCCAGGAACGCAAAACTCCTGACCCCGCTCTGTACCGCCGATGGTATCGTGACCTTCACGATATCTTTTATCAGCCGCGGTTCAAACGTCCATTTCTTCGGGAACCTGACCGGTCCGTTCTTTCTGGACGGCAGGAGATACATCACCCCGATCAGAAGCAGCACGCCGGTCGTACGCGATGTAAGGGACGCATACGCAGATCCGGCTATTCCGAATACCGGGAAACCGCCAAGACCCATGATCAGTGTCGGGTTCAGAATAATGTTCACAATGTTCACTGCGACCATCACAAACATCGGTGTTCTGGAATCTCCAGTACTCTGGAACACGGTCGTCAGGATCATCAGCGTGACAAACACGAACATTCCTATCAGCATCGGGGAAAGGAAGCGTGCCCCCTCCGCTGCAACCTCGGGATCAGCTCCAAGGATCAGGAGAAGGTCCTGTGACCAGAACATACCGATGACCGCAAGGACCACCGAGAAGGCGAGTGCCAGATAAAGCGAATGCGAAAGGATCACCGGGATGCGCTCAAACCGCTCTGACCCGTACGCACGCGACACGAATGCGGCAGTTGCCGTCACGGTCCCGAAGATCACTGTTGTGAGCACCAGTATGATGGATATGCTCATCGCTCCGCCGGCAATCGAAACGTCGCCAAGTTTGCCGATAAAATACATATCCACCACCTCCAGGATGCTCGCGAGGAGATTACTGATGATGATCGGAAGAGCCACTATCAAAAGGCCTTTTCCGACCGGTCCCTCGGTGAGGAAATTATTGGAATATTGCATCGTCAAGGTATCACATATAAAATGAAGTGAAAGATGATAAAGCTTAATCGGTTATTTTTACTGTAATTTTCCCGTAGATCCACAAAGTAAGACCGACCCGGCGTTCAAACTGATTATTGGAAACACTCGGGTCTACGGAGGAAAATGGGGAGTGGTTGTATCTGAGGTTGTCCCTCCCCCGCGTGGCGCTACCCGGTGGAGAGCTGCTTCAACATCCCGGCCTCTGTTACGGCCGAGATAAGTGCTCCGAGCAGGGTCTACCGGAGGTTCGCAGACCCTTTTGGGGACAACCTCTTGCACTTGTGCCGTCACGGCACTGGATCGGCACCTGACCACCCCAATCCAGGGAAGCCTCACGCAATCCGACCCGTTCCAGGCCCTGGGGAATTGGTGCGGGTACCCAGAAAGGGATCATGCAGGTTTTTCCCTTGCATTCAAATAGGTTCATCCACTAACGGTAATCAGGAAGGTTGTTTTCCTGTCATTTGAATGTAGCCAGTGCGGCGAATGCTGCAGTCATCTGGGTCTGGTCCATAAAATCCATACAGATTATGGGAATTACCGCTTCCTGCTCCGCAACCAGTACACAGGTGAAAAGACAGAGGTGTCGGTTGATCCGGATAAGATCTCCCTATTTGCCGATACGAGCATCTTCTCCGAGCGACCGGAGGCGTGCCCGTTTTTCCGGTACGATGCGCCGGCTGCGAAAGGATACTGCACCGTCCACCTGACGCGTCCTGAGATCTGCCGGGACTATGGCTGCTGGCACCTGCTCATCCTTGATGATTCGGGAAAAAGAGCCGGAAGGATCATGGGTCGGCGTCACCTGGCTTCGGAAGATGCTGCGCTGACCCGGCTCTTTGAAGAAGAGATCAACCACCTGGTCGAACCCGACGATGCTGCATGGGACCGGCAGGTGATTGAGGTACTGGTCAGGGCCGGCTACACGGTGCGGACCTGACCGGGCGATCACGGATTTCACCCGGGGATATCACTACTGCTCTTTGTCATCTAACTCTATGAATACCGTGTCGCAGCCTTCCGCATGAGCCCATGTTCAGTCTGCCGAAGATGCGAAATTTCGGCGCTGTTGAAACCCTGTTTTGGTCCTCATCCCTCCCCCAATGAGGGGGCGCCTGCCCCGGATCGTCCCTGGGCTCATCCCGGGGACTGGACCGGGGGGCGATACGCTCCGTCCCCCCACCCCGCCCGGCCTCCGACCTCCTCCCCGCCCCCCGGGGGGCGGGGGCAGTCATGGCGATACCAGGTGGAAAGCCGTGTCCCCCGGATTGCACCCAGGGGGGAATTCAACAAAGCCGAAACTTCCCAGTTTCCTGCACTCCCCCTTCGTGTGAGGCCATAATTGTCCGTTCCTGCACACGACAAAACCTCCAAAATAAGATGACACGGTCCACTACAATGAGAGACCCGAACTCTCCCGATTTCAGGTCTCCGAAGGAGAATCACGCCCCCATCCGGCAGAGGTCCCGCATCGCCCGGAGCACAAAGAGGGTCTCGTCCTCAAGCGGCTCTGTATCAACGACAAACGAGACAAATCCCCGGCGGGCGAAGAGTTCCCGCACCGCGTCCAGGTCGGTCAGGGACGATACCAGGAGGAGGACCCGCCCGAAAGGAGCCAGCACCCGCCCAACGTCCGCGATGAACCGCTCAATCACCGCCCTCCCCGTCGGCCCGCCGTCAAGGGCGTACTCCAGCCAGTCGTCGATCCGCTCATCGGGAAGCGTCGGCAGGTAGGGCGGGTTGAAGAGGATGAGATCGAAGGGGCCCGTAAGCCCCGCAACAAGATCGGCCCTGACCGCCTCCACAGCCCGGGCACGGGCGCACGCAACCGCGTGGGGGTTGATGTCGGTCGCGACCACCCCCGCCGCCCGGCCCAGAAGTCCGGCCGCGACATACCCGCTCCCGGTCCCGACCTCCAGCACCCGGTCGGTCGGGCGGACCTCCCGGAGCGCCGCCCGGAGGAGGAGGTATGAGTCCTCGGCAGGAGGATAGACCTGGTCGGGGACCCCCCGGTCACGCATCGTCCAGGCACCCGCTCATCCGGTTTGCTATAAGCGCAAACTCTTCAAGCGTCAGGTTCTCAGGCCGCCGCTGCAGGAGGTCCTCGGGGAGGCCCGCGATCACCCGCTCAATAACCTCAGGCGCAAAAGAGTCCTTGCCGCTCCGGAGCCCCTTCCGGACGGTCTTCCTCCGGTGGGAGAAGAGCACCCTGACCACGTCGGCGTACACCCTCCGGTCCGCGATGGGATGCGGCGGTTCGTGCGGCGTGACCCGGACAACCCAGGAGCGGACCTGCGGTCTCGGGCGGAAAGCGGCGGGCGAGAGTTCAAGCAGCGGTTTCACGAAAGCATAGGTCTGCACCATCACCGAGAGTCGCCCGACGGCGGGCGTCCCCGGCGGCGCGATCATCCGCTGGGCAAACTCCTTCTGGTACATAAGGACCGCAACCTCAAAGCCGATCGCGAGCAGCCGGAACGTGATCTTCGAGGAGGCAGAATAGGGGAGGTTCGCGACGACGATATCAAACGGCGGGAGGTCAACCTTCGTCGCGTCGCCCGGGATGATCTCGAGGCGGCCCTCGTCGATATCATCGGCAAAGGTGACCTCAAGTTCTTCCACAAGACCCGGATCGATCTCGACCGCAACTACGCTCGCACCCCGGTCGAGGAGGGCGCGGGTGAGAACCCCTTCACCGGGCCCGATCTCGAGAACCCTCCGGCCGGAAACGTCAACAAACCCGGCGATCTTCTCGACAGCCCTCCTGTCGACGAGGAAGTGCTGATCCCTCGGAGCACTCATTTCAGCGTGAAGACATGATACTTCTCATCCGGGTCCTCGATCTCGCGCAGGATCCGGCTGATGATCATACGTTCCGGGTGCGGTATCGATCTGATCCGCCCTGATATGTCCGCGAAACTTTCGAACGGCTTCTTCTCCCGCTGCTCGATTATCTCCCACATCAGTTTCTTCCCGATGCCGGGGAGCAGGTGCAACATGTGGAACTTCGGTGTGATCGGAAGAGATTTATTGAAGAAGTCGACGAACCGCAACTCGTTCTCACGGACGATCTTCTCAACCACAAACGGCAGTTCCAGTTTAGCCGTCGCCGTCAGGTCCGTGTAACTTATACGCCGCTTAACGCGCTCGATCTTCTCCCGTTCCGCATCACCGATGTAGACACGGTCGTAGATCTGGATATCCGCACCTGCCTTCGGGACAAGCTCGAGCAGTTTGAACTGGTCCACGCCGATAGCAAGGATAACCGGTTCGCGCTTGTAGACAGGACGCTGGTCACCCATATATCCCATAGGGAGTATATCGATGATTACAGCGGTCTCCTCTTTCTTTTCGGTCTTCATTGACACCACCCCTTCAGTTAGAAGTGGGTCATTACCAGATCGAGGATCTCGTCCAGCTCATCCGCCGTGAGGTTGAACCGTTCTTTGGCGTAGATGGCTCGCAGCTCATCCCTGGTCCGCGGCATCAGGTTCGCGATGCGGTAGGCGATCTCTTCTTTCATCTTCTCGAGCTTCATGAGCTCGCCTACCAGCTCGCGGGCCTTCTCGGCTGATGTCTTTGAGAGATGATTGGCATGCTCGATACTCTTACGAAGCTCGTAGGACATCTCTTCTCCGGACTCGAGTCGGACTGCCTCCACGCTGAGAAGTGTATCACGCAGTTCGGGAAGCAGCATCCGCTCTTCGCTGACGATTCGTTTTACTTTCATGCCAATCACTACTGTTGAGGGTTAGACCTTCTGCGCTTTTAGATGTTGCGGTCTCGCAATCACCTGTTTCATCGTCTCTCCATCCCTGACCTCGAGCACCCATGCGCGTCCGCGCTGTCCGATGACCGTGCCGGTCTTTCCGTGGAATCTCCGGTGGGGCATGCCCTTCTGGACACTCGGCTCGACCACAACGTGTACCCTCTGCCCGATCTCGAAATTCTGAATCACCGAGGTGACCGGGGGGATACCGCGTTTTCGGAGGTCCTTCTTGAACTTATACCGCGTCTTCTTGCGTGGTCCATTGTGATGTGCCATTGATTACTCACCATACTCATTCGCTGTTTTGACCAGCACCACATCGAGGCTGACAACACTTGCTGTGCGCCCCAGGATCTGGGCAAGGCTGGGCTGGGTTCTGCCGCTGTCACCCGATATCAGTTCTTTGATGTAGAGGCCCGCTTCGCCGACGACTTCAACCCAATATCTGTCGTCTTGCCTGCCCGTACACCCGATATCGAGGACCTGCCGTTCCCGAACTTTATCTGCCCGTCGGTGTGACACCCGGATAGGGGTGCGCTGCCGTATCGTTACACCTTTTAGCTGATCGAGGGCCGCCCTGAACTCATCTGACGCTACAGGGCCGTCGATCTCGACCAGGATCCTGTATTTTTTATGCGCTTTGTCGGACTTAAGGCTTTGCACCATCTTCCGATCCGCCCATCCGGTCAGATGGACCGCCACTCTGCCGTCGGCGCTCCGGTTGATCTCCTCCTCAAGGGCTACGAGATCAACCGATCGCTTCATCGGCGCCTCGACCTCCATAACGAAGGGGCGACCCGACCCGAGCATCCGGGCATCGATATCTTCCCGGCCGGCGCCGTGAAGGACGGCGTTCTCCGCGTCGAAGGCCTCGATCACCGGCCGGCCAATCAGTTCCTCGACGGAGTCCATGTACTGCTTGCCGGTGTAGCCGCATCGCTCGCACCCGACCCCCCGGCAGGCCCGGCAGTCCCAGTGGGTCTGGGGGATGCCCCGTTCGTACTTCATGTACCGGCCGACGAAGAAGACAGGGTTGACCTGCACCTCGACGGTACCTTCCGCGAGGTCGAGGATCGTCACGACGTCGGGTCTTTTGAGGTCAGCCTCCTTCCCGGAGAGCGCCGAGACGGCCTTACCGACCTCCCGGTTCATCTCTGCCTTCAGTGGTTCGGGGTCACGGAGGGAGAGGTCGCTCCAGACCATCTCCTCGCTCTCCGCCACGAGCGGCGGCACTTTCGTCCCGACGAGAAACGTATCGAACTCGATCCCGCGCACCGCTTCGACGACCTTCGCGGCCCATATATCGGTGCGGGCGAGTTCGCCGCCGCAGAGCCAGCAGGACTCCGGAACCGGCTCCTGGTGCGGCTCGTTTGCCACGATCTCCCGCGTGACCCGCAATGCCCGGCCACGCTCCTCGTTCGTCAGCCCAAACGACCGCTTACCGAAGAAACGCCCGAGACAGTTGTTGCAGGTATCGCCATATCCAAGAATTGCTTCTACCTCTTCGATGATATCCATCCGGATTCCCTCCGGTCCATCTCGTTTAAGAGGACGGTGATAGTATGATCGGCATGCAGCGACCGCGGCCCCACCGAGTAGCGATCGCGTCCCTCGATCAGGGCCTGCTCCTCGGCAGTAAAGTTGTGGTGGTCGGAGAGGAGACAGGCCTCCGGTAACGCCGGGGCGGTTCTGATATCCTCGCCCTCCTCATCGAGGACGGCAAACGGTATATCAGAAAGCAGCCTTGCGAGCCCGCCGCGGCGGACGCAGACGCCCGGGGTTGACTCCCTGAACTCGTTCCCGCAGGGGATCGAGAGCGCCTTCTTGATCAGGGCAGCGCTGCTCCGCTCATCCGGCGAGAGGTAGCGGAGAGTGCTTCCCTGGAAGAGGACGGTCTTCTCGGGCCCTGGTTCACCGCAGAGGACCAGGTAGCACTCGACGTCGCGCCGGAGGTCGTGAGAGAGGAAGAACGAGGAGTTGACGCAGCGGCAGAGGACGTCCATCCTCCCGGCACTCCCGGCGAGATCGTTGAGGCTGAAGGTGCCGCTCGTTGCGGCAAGGTGACCCACGATGGCAAACCGCTTCATCTACTGGGTCCTGCCGAACTTCTTCATTACGCGTTGCATGTTGAACTTGCCGCCGCCCATGCCCCGCATGCCCTTTAAGGCGCGTTGCATGATCTTGTAGTACTTGATGAGATCCCTGACATCTTCAGGCGCCACACCGGCACCGCGGGCGATACGCTGGATCCGGGAACTCCCGATCACCGAGGGGTCGTCGAGTTCCGCGGACGTCATCGAGTCCATGATCACCTTGTAGCGCTGCATCTTGGTGCTGGTGATGTCGTAGGCGTCGTCGGGGATCTGCATGCCACCGAGGGGGAGCATGCTCATGATCTGCTTTAAGGGCCCCATCTTGTTCAACGCCTCGAGCTGCTTGTACATATCCCGGAGCGTGAACCTGCCCTTGAGCATGGCGTTGACGTCGACATCCTCGGCCGAGACGGCTTCCTCCGCCCGCTCGACGAGCGCTTTTAAGTCGCCCATACCAAGCAGCCGGGATATGAACCCGTCCGGATCGAACCGTTCGAGGTCCTCGACCGTCTCGCCGCTCCCGATGAAGACAATACCGCTCTGTGTCTCCGAGACGGCGGAGAGTGCGCCGCCGCCCCGTGCGGTGCCGTCCATCTTGGTGACGAGGACACCGTCGATCCCGATCGCCTCGTGGAACCGGCGTGCCTGTTCGCTCGCCTGCTGGCCGAGCGCCGCATCGATCACCAGCCAGCGGTGGTCGGCGTGCGAGATATCGTTGATGTTGACAATCTCCTCGATCAGGTTCTCCTCGAGTGCATGTCGCCCCTGGGTATCGATGATGATTACTTCATACGACTTGCGGAACCGGGGCAGCCCCTCCCGGACGATCTTGAGTGCGTCGGGCTCCCCGGGGTCACCGAAACAGGGGACGCTGATCCGGTCGCAGAGCGTCTTCAACTGGACGTACGCACCCGGCCGGAAGGTGTCGGCGCAGATCACACCGACCCGCAGCCCCTTCCGCTGGAAGTAGCGGGCGAGCTTTGCCGTCGTCGTGGTCTTCCCGCTCCCCTGCAGTCCCGCCATCAAGATCGTCTGGGGCCCAAGCGTCACCGCTCCCGGCGTCCCCATCAGCCGGACGAGCTCCTGGTAGACGATCCGGAGGACGTGCTCCCGGACGCCCATACCTTTCGGGGGCTCCTCATCGAGGGCACGCTGCTTTATCGCCTGCGAGAGCTGCATCACGAGTTTGACGTTGACGTCGGCCTGCAGCAGCGCCCGCTGCAGGTCGCGGACCAGTTCGTCGACCGCAGCCCGGTCGATCACCGTCTTGCCGGCGAGTTTCTTGACTGCGTCCTTCAAGGACGTACCAAGGTTATCAAGCATCAGGTATCATCTCCCAGCAGTTCGTCGACCACGATGCGGGGCGAGAACGGCATGATATCGTCGTAACCCTGGCCAGTCCCGAGGAAGAGGATCGGTTTTCCGACGGTATGCGCAACCGATATGGCCGCACCCCCCTTCGGGTCCATATCCGCCTTCGTCAGGACGACCGCGTCGGTGCCGACGGCCCGGTTGAACTCATCGGCCCGGATGACCGCATCGTTCCCCGCCACCGCCTCATCGACGTAGACGACGAGGTCGGGCTTCATGACCCGCCGTATCTTCTCGAGCTGGTTCATGAGGTTCGCCCGGTTGTGGAACCGGCCGGCCGTATCGGCGAGAACGACATCGATATCGTGCGCTTTCGCGTACTGGACCGCGTCAAAGAGGACCGCAGAGGGGTCGGCGCCCGCCTGGTGCTGGATCACCTTGATACCGAGACGATCGGCATGGGTCCGGATCTGCTCGATCGCCCCCGCACGGAAGGTGTCGCCTGCGCCGATCACGACCGTAAATCCGTTCTTCTGGAGATAATGGCCGACCTTTGCGACAGTCGTCGTCTTGCCGGTCCCGTTCACGCCGGTGAAGAGGATCTTCACGGGCCGCTCGTGCTCTCGGATGTAGCCGCAAAGGTCGAAGCCTTCACCCAGCACGCCACAGAGCGCTGACCGCAGGGTTGACGCGACCAGGTCGTCGACGGAGGAGCCAATCTTTCTGTGCCGTCCCACAAGGTCCCGGCGCATCCGGGCGATGATCTCATCCGTGACCGGGAGTGCGACGTCGTTCTCAAGGAGGACCATCTCGAGCTCAAACAGGGGCTCTTCGATATCCTTCTCCTGGAGGAGGACCTCCCGTTCCCGGACAAGAACCTTTAACTTGTTGAAAAATGTGGGTTTCTCCCGCTCCCCCTCCGGAACAACCTCCCCGGAGACCGGGAGTTCGGGCGGGGCAAGGCGGGAAGGCCCGGGCTCTGCAGCCTGCACTTCCTCCGGCGATTCTTCGACGACCGGCGGTGCCGGTTCGGCCCCGGCAGCCTCCTCGATATTCGAGGCGAATTTAGTTCTTATATTCTGAAGTTTTTTCTTTAAGGAATCAAACATTATCAGATTCCGCCCTGGCCTGCCTGAGCCTGCCGGGCCCCCCGATAGGCCGCCTCAAGGCGGCGGGAGATCTCCGTTGCCTGCCCCTGCAACTGCTCGACTGAACCTGCGACTTTCTTCCCCAGTGCCTCAAGTTCAGTTATCCGATCCTCTAGATACTCCACCGCATCCGCACTGGCCTGTTCGACAGAGACGTCAGCCCCGATGTTCACGAGGACATGACCGGCGTCGAGCACCTTCACCCGGAGGAGAGCGCCACCCCCGACGGGGAGAAGGACGATACCGTCCCCACTCTCCTGGATGGCCCGGATCGATTCGATAGCAGCGGCGGATTCAAGGCGCTGCTGCTCGATCATCCCAAGCTGCTGCGTCAGGAGTTCTATCTGCTGCCCGTACTCGTTTAAGTACATCTGGAGGGTCTGTATCTCGCGAGGATCTGCCCGGTCCACGTCATTCACCAACTACTACGTTAACCGTCTCGATGGTGATATAACTTCTCTTCAGGCGGTGTTTGCTCCCGATATCCGCGAGAACCCTCTCTCTGGCCTGGTTCTCGTTCGGAGCTCCGATGACCTTCCGGTATGGTTTCCACTCGTTGTTGATCTTGCACGCGCCCACAACTTCAAACGTCTGGTTCTCCATGACTAATTCACTCCAAAAACCCAAAGACTTCTTCTATTCGTCCCAGCTCAAACCCGCTCGTAACGGACCCTGCGATATACCCCTTGCTGTTCGCAAGAAGCCCGGTTCCTACGAGACCGCTTCCCATGTTGACCGAACCAAGGCCGATGGGGAGGTCGAGCACCCGCTCAAGGGCGGCGATCTCCGTATCATTGGCCCTCGGGTGGACGAGAATACCTTTGTTCGTGGCGTACCCGGCCATGCCGACGGTTTTGATGCCTCCGAGCGAGAGCCGGATCACCGGCACACCCAGGAACGAACCGATCTCTTCGGCGACATCGATCTCCATATCGGGATGGACGGCAGCAACGTAGTCGTTGGCGAGAATAACGTTGCCCGCCGCGTTCATGGAACCCTCGAGCAGGAGGACATCACGGTACTCCCTGAGGGCCGCCAGTTCATCGTCTGCGGCGAGACCGCTGACGACCAGGCCCTGGCTGTTTCCCGCAACAAGCGAGCCGATGATGCTACTCCCCTGTATAAAGGTGGTCACGATATCGACATCGAGTTCTCGTGCGAGAGCCTCAATGAACTCCTCGGGAGCCCCGGGGTATACGACCGCTATATCCTCAAATACACGGGCATAGACACCAATGTTTGGATCGCCGGTGAGATCGATCGTCCCTGTCATTTCACTCCTCAGCGAGCTCGGCCTGGACCTGCCCGTCCTCGAACTTCATCGCGCGGACGCGAATCTTTCGCGGGGGCTTTCCGCTACCGTTCTCCCAGACCTTCTCATTGATGCTCTTATCCAGTTTGACATCCTCGCTCTTCATGTGCCGCCCGAGGAACGCCCGGATGTCTTTGATGGCGGTGTTGCCCCTCTTCCACCGGGGTGAACGCTTCACCTCACGGAGAGGAATGATATAGATATGCTCCTTTAATGCCTCTGCCATAATCCTTACACCTTTAAGGTACTCCGTCTCCAGTTACGCCGCTTCGGATGCGACGAGACTGCACGGTTGGTCCTGATCATCACCCATGCCGGCACGCGGCGGTTCTGCTCGCATGCCTTTGCCAGCCGGATCTTCCGGCCCTTCATTACCTTACTCATAGCTCTCACTCTCGCGTTCTTCAGGTCTCCCTCCTGCCGACCACCAGCGACTGCTGGTGGCCGGAGGGGAAGAATGACGCCGGATCGATACCGCGGGCGCGGATAGCCCGGCGGATCTCCTCTTCATAGTCACCGTTCCCGATGACGCCCGTCTCCCCGTACCGCACTACAAGCAGCCGTCCGGCGAGGCGTTCCACCTCCGATTTTCCATAGCCGAGGAGCGGCCGGACATAGGAGCAGCCGGAGGTCATCTCCAGGTGCTGCACCGCGGACCGCTCGATTCGGGGAACCCGATCTTCCCGGCGGGTGCCGTCGCCGACCACCGCATACTCACGGGAGAGGGTCTCGATCGCCGTCTGATGGACCAGGGTGATTGCATCGTTGGGGTAGCCGCACGAAAGAAGCAGATCGACAGCCTCATCGAGCAGACCTTTCCCAAGCACCCTTCTGCGGAAAGGGAGGTTCAGAGCAGCTGCTGCAGCTCGAACCGCCGGAACCTCGCGGTCTGGATCGAATACACAGGTATTCAATTCCACGCCGTAGTCACGCGCAAGCATGATCGCCGCCAGCGCGCTATCTTTCCCTCCCGAGAAGAGCACACCTGCTTCCATTACTTCCGCGTAATCCTGAATTCTTTCTTTGACGGCGTCAACTGCGTAAGCAGGCCTTTTAACTGATCATCAGTGATCCGCTGCCGGACCCTGCCGCTCTGGGCCAGCATCACCAGTTGCTGCTCGACCGCTTTCGCAAAATCCGGCCGGGTCAACTTGATGGTATTGAGCCTCTCCCTCGCTTCAGGTTCGAGGATCTCCATGAGCGCGACGCGGACCTGCGAGTCGATCTGCCGCTGGCGTTCCGCCTCATCTTCCATCGCCTGCTGATTCATCGCCTGCCGTTGCAACTGCTGTTCCATCTTCCGGCGGCGAAGTTCCGCGAGTTCGTCATCTACCATCAGTCATACCTCCATCAGATCAGTACTTTGTAAGTCCCGGCACAATCCCGGTAGCCTGAGCCTTCAGACCGCTTGCAACGTTGTCGAGGAAAGACCTGCCGGCCGCGGTGACCGTGCGCCCTCCGCTCGTGTGGGAGACGTACCCGGCCGCTTCGAGCTGCTGGAAGATTTTCCGGATGATCGAACCGCTTCCCCGCCTGAACTGGGAGGGAGCCGGGCCCCGGTTACGCTTGCCGCCGTAGATAGAGCGCATTCTCTGGATCCCGACCGGACCGTCGGTGTAGACGCGCCGGAAGACCGACGCCGCACGCACATACCACCAGTCGCCATTCTCGGGGGGCATCTCTTTGTGTACCCCCGTCTTTGCAAAAGCAGCCCAGTCAGGGGGCTGGATCTGCGGATTTTTCTTGAGTTCTTCTGCCACCTGCCGGATAAACATATCGGCAGGGATGTCGTATACAGTCGTCATAGATGAACCTCACTATCGCTAACAGTCTTTACATATTCGTCCAGTGACGTTTTATATATTTCGAGAATCACGGCCGGCCGATCGGCTCCGCCGCTCCGTGAGGACGAACGTCCTCCCCCGGACCTCAAGGAGAACCGCACCGGCCGATGACGCTATCTCCTCGGGATCGACTTCGGTGTTCCGGAGCCACCTGACCTTTATGACCTTGCGGTCTTTGAGCTGGCGCCGGATCTCATCGATCATGACATTTGTGATGCCTCGCTTCCCTACCCAGATGGTAGGCTTGAGGTCCTGAAACGACTCTCTACTCATGGTTGAGGCCTCCCGACCGGATACCGTGACCGGTGCCCACAGGCAAGACAGGTGATGATCACGCGCCCCCGCTGGATCCTGACCCGGGCGTTCGACCCCGGGACCAGATAGACGCTGCACCGGCGGCAGAACCGGCGTTTCAGCGGCCGTTCCATCCGTATCCGGTGACGCATACCGATCCTTCGCGCCAGTTCCACGCAACGGTTACTCCATTCAGGGTTTGCCGGGTAGAACTCTGCAGCACGCGCAAAAAGGATAGAGATCCTCTCGCGGGCGAGCCTTCGGGAGCCTGATTTTCGTGTAGTATCTGCCATGATCCGATCCGTTTCACCGATTGGTGGGTTTTGAGGTTGGAGGCGGGAGAATATATAAGGATTTGATGCCCGACGTCAGCGGACCCGCACCCGCCGGCCGGCGACCTCCAGACGGTCCTCGCAGAAGAGTTTCACGGCGAGCGGCAGGGCTTTGTGCTCCTCGGTGAGGATCCGGTCGGCGAGCGCCGATTCGTCGTCGTCCGGGAGAACCGGCACGCACCGCTGGACGACGATAGGGCCGGTATCCATCCCCTCATCCACGAGGTGGACGGTGCAGCCCGAGACCTTCACGCCGCACTCGACCGCCTGCCTTTGCGCGTGCAGGCCGGTAAATGACGGAAGCAGGGCGGGGTGGATGTTCATCATCCGGCCCGAGAACTCATGCACGATCGCGTGCCCGAGGATCCGCATGTAGCCGGCGAGGACGAAGAGGTCCGCGCGGCAGCCCCGCATCGCCGCAAGCAGCGCTTCCTCATAGGCAGCCTTCGAGGGGAACCGCGCATACTCGACGACCGTCACCGGGATACCGGCGACCCGGGCCCGCTCTATCGCGTACGCCTGCGGGTTGTCGGTGACGAGGCCGACGCAGATCGCCGGGATCTCCCCGGCCGCGATGGCATCGATCACCGCCTGAAAGTTCGATCCTCTGCCTGAGGCGAGCATTGCTATCCGTTTTCTGCAAACTGGTCTCTCTGGATCCATACGTACCGTTCTCCTGACTCCGTTACCGGGCCTCCCCCGACCCGGTTTGAGGGGCGACGATCAGTTTCACCTTGACGATCCGCCGGCCCCGCATCTGCATCACCACCAGCATGATGCCGCTCTCCTCGATCTTGACCACCTCGCCGCGGCGGGGGATGTGCCCCAGCCGGTCGATAACGAGGCCGCCGATGCTCTCATATGAATCCATCAGCGGGAGGTTGAGATCCAGATCCTCGTTGAGGTGCTCCACCCACGCCCGTGCGTCGACCAGGAAGACACCCTCATCGATCCGTTGCACCTCAGGCTCCTCCTCATCGAACTCGTCCATGATCTCGCCGACCAGTTCTTCAAGCATATCTTCGACCGTCACGATTCCAGCAAACGACCCGTACTCGTCGAGGACGACCGCCATATGCTGCTTCTTCACCTGGAGTTCCTTGAGGAGCTCGTCGATCTTCTTGCTCTCGGGGACGAAGTAGGGCTCGTACATCATATCCCTGATCATCGCGCTCATCTGCTGGCGGAAGACCGCCGCAAAGATGTCCTTGATGTTTAAGAGCCCGATGACGTTGTCGATCTGCTCGTGGTAAACAGGGATCCGGGAGAAACCAGTATCGTTGAAGATGGAGAGAGCGTTCTCGAGCGTGCTGGTATCCTCGATCATAACGACATCTATCCGGGGCGTCATCACCTCGCGGACCGTCGTATCGCCGAAACGCAGCACGGAGTAGAGCATATCCCGCTCCTGCTCCTCGATGGTCCCCTCCTCCTCCCCGACATCGATCCATTCCTTGATCTCCTCCTCGGTGACGACCGGCTCGGCCACGCCGGGCCTGAAAGCGAACTGCTGCCTGATATGGTCTGAGACCCAGAGCACAGGGTAGATCACCTTCGAGAGGTAGAGGATGGGCAGGGCGACACGGAGCGCGAGGTCTTCGGTGTTCCGGGAGGCGTACATCTTCGGCCCGATCTCGCCGAACACCAGCATAAGGATGACCGTGAAAAAGGTCGCTATCCCGATACCGACGTCGCCGTAGATACCGATGGCGATCGCGGTCGCGAGCGATGCTGCGGCAACGTTTGCAATGTTGTTCCCGATGAGGATGGTGATCAGGATTGTGTCGGTCGACCGCTTCAGCGTATCGAGCGCTTCTGCTCCTTTCCGACCCTGGTTCAAGAGTGCGCGGACTTTCGCCCGGGTTATCGATATAAGGGCGACCTCCGAACTTGAGAAGAAGCCCGAGAGAAGCAGACAGATAAGAAATAATACGATCTCTATGGTTACAAGGTCTACGATTACCATTTACTCCACGCCGCATCCAGCGGCCGCATCTGATATCGGATTAATTGTTGGATATGAATTATGTTGCAGGCAGGAGTTATAAACCCAGCGCTTCAGGAGAATATCATCTCTAGCGCCTCCAATTCCCGTACCAGGAGCACAACCTTCTCTTCGGATGAGAGCGCCTCCGGAAAGACCATATCCTCGAGTTCCAGGGTGAGGTAGCCGTCATAGCCCCGGTCGGCAAGTTCGGCAAGTACCCGGGTCGCGGACGGGTCGTTATGGATGGGGTGGTGGGGCCGCCCGTTCCCGCCGAGCGCACTGACGTGGACGTTTGCCATCCGCCCTATGCAGAGGTCGATGAACCGGAGCACCTCGTCACAGGATGTTATCATGGCATGTCCCATATCCAGCGTGAACCAGAGCCAGGGTTCCCGTTCGAGCACTTCGGCCGCATCCTCCGCCGTATAGAGCAGGGCGTTGACCCGGGGTTCGAGGTTCTCGATCGCCACCTTCACCTGCACCTTCTCTGCGACCTCCCGGATCCGGTTGATGTAATCTTCAAACCGCCGGAAGTCGTAGGCGCTCGGGTGCCGTTTCGCCGTCCTTCTCCCGGGATGGACGGTGACCACAGCGGCGCCCATCCGGTCCGCCATCTGAATCGCTTCGACGGTGTAGTCGACCGATATCTCGGCGACCTTCGGGTTGATGGAGCAGGGGTTTAAGTCCAGTGTCGGGGCGTGGACGGTGATCGGGGAGAGTTCCGGGTGGTCGGCAATACATCCGGCGAGTTCGTCCTCCGGGCGGCCGCGAAGCCAGAAGTGCGGCGTCTCGACCCAGAACTCGAGGCCGTCGAGGCCGGACTCGGCAACGTAGTCGAAGATCTGATCGCACGGGTACTCGTGGAAGAACATAGTCGAGACAGCGAAACGACCCATAATACTACTTGATATAAACCATTGGTCTAATAGATTGTGATGATGTTCTGCGGTCCTTCCGCCGGTCCGGACCGGTTCGGCACCCCGATCCTTGGGGTTTCGGAGGTCTCCGGACTCATCTGCGATCTCCTCGACGATGCCCGCCTGCACGAGATCTGGGTGCGGGGGGAGGTGACCAACTACAAGGACCACACCTCCGGTCACCGCTACTTCTCGCTCGGCGAGCGCAACGGGAGGAGTTCTGCTCTGATCAACTGCGTCATGTGGCGCTCCTACGCGTCAGGGATCAACTTTACGCCCAGAGACGGCATGGACGTGCTCGCCTGGGGAACCGTGGAGGTCTACGAGCCTCACGGCAGGTACCAGTTGATTGTCCGGGAGATGCACCCGGCGGGCCTCGGCGAGCGCCATCTCATGGTCGAGCGCTGGAAACAGGAACTCGACGCCGAAGGGCTCTTCGCCCCTGAGCGGAGACGACCTCTGCCTGCTTTTCCACACCGGATCGGTGTGGTCACCTCCTCGACCGGCGCAGCAATGCAGGATATCCTCTCGGTCATATCCCGGCGGTACCCGGCCGAGGTGGTCCTCTCCCCGACGACCGTCCAGGGCGACGGGGCGCATATGGAGATAGCCGCGGCGATCCGGAAGATCGACGGGCTTGTGGATGTGATCATCGTCGGGCGCGGCGGAGGGAGTTTCGAGGACCTCTTCCCCTTCAACCACCCGGACGTTGTGCGAGCTGTCGCTCTCTGTAAGACACCGGTGATCAGCGCCGTCGGTCACGAGGTGGACACTGCCCTCTGCGACTTTGCCGCGGACCTCCGGGCGCCGACGCCGTCGGCGGCCGCAGAGCGGGCCGTGCCCGACCGTGTGGAGGTGCTCCGGGAACTCTCCGGGCACCGCGAGAGGATGGGAGCGCTCCTCCTCCACCGGCTTGCCGCAGCGGGAAGCGAGGTCGAGGACCTGCGGGCGCGCATGCATCCCCGGCGACTCGCACGCCGGGTCCACGAGCGGATGCAGCGCCTCGCCGAGCACGAGGACCTGCTCCGGCGCTCGGCGCTCGCCCGGGTGCAGCGGAAACGCTCGGCGCTCGCGGAGGTCCGCGCGGACCTCGCGGGGAAGAACCCGCTCGCCATCCTGGACCGGGGCTACTGTATCGTCGAGTCGGGCGGAGAGATCGCGAGAAGCGCCGGAGACCTCAGCCCGGGGGACCGGGTGGTGCTGCGGATGAAGGACGGCCGGTGCCGGGCCGTCGTGGAGGATATAACGTATGACAGAGACGTTTGAAGAGATGCTGGAAGAACTTCGGGGGATTGTTCGGAGGCTGGAAAACGGGGATACGAGCCTCGAAGAGAGTATCACCATCTACGAACGCGGTGCGCTCCTCGTAAAGCAGTGCGAAGACCTCCTCACCACAGCCGAGATGAAACTCACGGAACTCGGCCGCGACCAATGAACCGGTAGAATCCCGGCGGGACTCTGATCTCGAACCGCACACCCTTCCCGGGCTCGCCGGTCTCCCGCAGGGAAAGATCGGTGATCGAGAGGATCTCCCGGGCAAGGAAGAGCCCGAACCCGGTCTGCTGTCCGAACCCCCGCTTGAATATCTTCTCTTTTTCAGCATCAGGAACACCGATACCGTCGTCCTCGTAGACAATGCTGATCCCGCGATCCGACTCTTCGGGATAGATCCGTATCCGGGTGATGCCTCCACCATGCTGCAGCGAGTTGTCGATGAGGTTTGTGAAGACCCGGACGATGAGGGGGTCGGCATACACCTCGATATCACCGGCCTGCACCTCGACGGTAACCTCTCCCGTATCGAGCCCCACCATCGCCTCGTGGGCGATCTGCGATACATTCTGCCAGAGAGGGGAAGCCATGCCGACATCCCGGTACTCCCCGGTGAAGGCCATGTAGCGCCGGATGTCCCGGACGGCTTCTTCCTCCTTCTGGTAATACTGCAGTAGTTCCGGGTCGCCCGTCCGCTCACGGGAGAGGTCGAGGTACCCCGAGAGCACGTTGAGCCGGTTTAAGATGTCGTGCCGGGTCACGTCCGAGAGCAGGTTGAGTTTCCGGTTCGCGAGGAGAAGCGCCTCCTCCGCCATCCGCGCATCGGTGATGTCCCGGCCCACCGACTGGTACTTGGCGACGGAGCCCTCTCGGTTGAAGAACACAGTATTGGTCCACTGCTGCCACCGGACCCTGCCGTCCGGCATGACCACCCGGTGCTCGACCGTCGATACGGGGTGTTCGGGAGTGAGGGAGCGAAGGCTCCGCTGGATCCGGGCCAGGTCGTCGGCAGGAACCGCGGGAGTATACCGCCGCCCGATGAGGTCCCCGCACGGTATACCGATGTACCGGCAATAGGCGTCGTTCACAAAAGTGATGGTGCCGTCGGGGAGCCAGCGGTAGATCAGCTCGGTCTGGCTCTCCACGACCGTCCGGCACTGCTCCTCGCTCTTCCGGAGGGCCTCTTCAGCCCTCCGGCGATCCGATATGTCCTGAAGATAGACAGAGATGCCGTCACGGGTAGGGATGGCGCGCACCTCAACGGTGTGGTCTCGCTCCTGAAGGCGAAACCTGCATTCGCTCACACCAGCCCGACCGGCCTCCAGGACCTCCCGGAAGAACCCGATAACCGCCTCGTCCCGGAGGTTTGGGAAGACGTCGTATATGCTCTTCCCGAGGACCTCCTCCTCAGGGCTACCCGAGAGGCGGGCAGCCGCCACGTTCCAGAAGATGATACGGTTGTCCCGGTCCAGGGCAAGGAAGGCGTCGCTGATGTTGCCGGTCAGTTCACGGTAGCGCTCTTCGCTCTCACGGAGGGCTTCTTCAACCTTCTTCTGTCCGGATATATCGTAGATGGCCCAGAGGCACTCGGCTATCCCGCCACCGGGGTCGCGCGAGACCGAGACCGCCACGGCGGCAGGGAACGTGCTGCCGTCGTGCCTCGCGAGAGAGAACTCCTGCACCGGAACCTCTTCGCCTCGCGTGAGCGCTGCAACCGCCGACTGGAAGGCCGGGATGCATCCGGGGTGGAGGTGCTCAGGGAGGGGGACCCCCTGCAGGCAGGCGGGGGCGAGGCCGAGCAGGGCGGCCGCCGCCCGGTTCGCCTCCAGGATGACCCCGTCCGACCCGGTGCAGATATATCCGGCCGGGAGGTGGGCAAGTCGGTTCCGGCATCGCCGGAACCCGGCGTCGATGCTCTGGATGTCGGCGATCAGTGTCTCCGCCTGGCTGTGGAGGTCGTCGAGAAGGGGCTTGAGGAGAAGCGGGTCTCCTGCAGGGATCACCCCTTCGCCGGCTCTGAGCGGGCGGAGGTGGCGGTCGAGTGCCTCCAGCAGTTCAAGGAGGTCATCGAGCGCCGGGCTAAACGGTTGCATACCTCATCTGCCTCCCGCACCTTGAGCGGATAAACCTATCCCCCGGTGTCACCCCCGGGTCACAAGACCGGCCGAAGGGGTGTTTCTCATGCGTTCGGAGGGAGACGTGTTCGTGAATGCCCCGGGGATCGTATATACTTTCAAACGACGCACGGTCTATCATGGTAGACGAGAAAGCAGGGGCGATAATAACTGTCTTCGTCGTAGGCGTCGTTACGGCCCTGGATCTCCTCAGGGCGATCCCCGCGGGGCTGGCCCCGATTATCGGGCTCTTCGCGGCCGTCCTGCTCCTTGCAACCGGCTTGCTGGTGCCTGGAGAGAGCCGGGACGGGATGCGAACCGTCCGGTGAGTGGCGACCGGGTGCCGGTCAGGAACCCTCCGGGATCTCCGCTTCGAGCTCGACCACCAGTTCCTCCCCCCGCCGGAGCGCCTCGATAAACTCCCGGGGGAGGCCGGCCGCGACGCGATCGGAATGGATGCCCACGGTCCGGTCCGAGACGAAGTCGCTTCGCCGCCAGACAAGATCGGCGGGGTGGTCCAGGGTAAGCGCCGCACTTCCTCGCGATCTGACTTCGACGGTCTGGCCGCCGGCGATGAGCCGGGTCGTGAGCACCGCACGGTCGTCGCAGAGCACAGCTTTCAGGCCGGGGTCGAGGTCGGCGGCACCTTTGTCGGCAGCGACGCCGATGATGCAGTCACCAGATAGCGTCAGCGTCTCGTCCCTCGTCACCTCAAATGTCGTCGGATGGATTCCCTGGATCAGCGGGTGCCCTCGCGCCCGCACGATATCCCTCGCCTTCATACTTAATTAGGAAGGGACTCCATTGCTAATGAATGATTAGTATCATCTGCCCCGTCTGTAAGGAGGAGTGTGAGCACCAGGTTCTCCGGGAGGCCGCTGAACTGGTGGTACAGTGTAGCGAGTGCGGCCAGATCCACCGGACACCAAAGCCCCCCGAACCCCGTATTCTCACCATCAGGGCAATTGTGAGCCATGAGACGGAGTCACAGGTCTGCACCGTGGAGATGCTCGCCGATGAGGTTGTGAGCCTTGGGGACCAGATCGCCGCGGAGTGTGGAGACGAGGTCTTCGGGGTCGAGGTCACCGGCATCGAGGTCGGAGCGAAACGAGTCCGCCGGGCGGAGGCCGAGGCGGTGACGACCCTCTGGACCCGGGGTATCGAACAGGTCGTGGTGAGGGCATCCATCCATACCGGGCGCACGACCCTTCCGCTCTACCAGGCTGCGGAGGGAGAAGATGAGTTCGTCGTCGGGGAGGCCTACACCTTCGGCGGGCGGCGGATCCGGATATCACACATCAAACTCCGTGACGGCCCGGTCATACGGAAAGAAGGCTGGAAGACTGTAGCCCGCCGGGTAAAGAGGATTTACGGCTACCTCGAAGGGCGTTACCCGAGGAGGCCGTGATCCCCGCCAACCCGGGGCAGCAGGGTGCGGGATATTCGCAAGCCTTCGGGTGCGCATGCTTCCCCCCTCCGGCCGTTGCAACCCACCCCGGCACCCGTACACTCCACAACCAGCAGAAGGCCTCTCTCGGGGAACGGGACTTCGCCCTGCACGTTCGCGGGCGAGGTCGATAACCAGCAGATCCGCTCCACCTTCTGAATAACTTGCAGGCACACGATGGAAAGAACCGCAACACCGGGCCTTCCCGGCACCGCCCTGACCTTTATCCGGGCAGGGGTCGAGGCAGGTGCCGGCGAATCGCAGCCTCGAGGTCTTCACGGTGGACGAGACCTTCCATCCGCTCCCTGACCTCGTCGCCCTCGATGACGAGGGTTGTAGGGGTCACCCGGAGGCTATACTCTTTGATATACTGCGGGTTCTTAACGGCATCGATCTCCTCGATCTCGATCCCGAGGTCCTTCTCCACCTCGCGAAGGATGGGGACCTGCTCATCGCACCCCATGCACCCTTCCTGGTAGAAGTTCATCACTTTTACCGCCATACATGGCAGAAAGCGGGAAGACTATAAAAAACTGTGGGGTGCCGTCACCCCGTTATGCTGTTGAGCGTGACCTCGGCGCTGCCGTAGCGGTACGTGATGACCAGGGAGTCGGGATTCTTGGCGATAACCTTCCCTATGCGCAGTGCCGGGGTCTCATTGGTCTCATTACCCATGGGGATGTCCGGTGATGCCGTCAGTCCGAGCATGACCATGTCGCCCACCGCTCTCTCGCTGAAGTTGAGGCCGATGCCGTCGGCGTCTTCCTGGCTCAGGTTCGCCTCGAGGTCGTTTGCCCCGTAGGAGAACCCAACGACCTTCGTCTCTCCGGGGCGCATCCCGATCAGTCCCTGAGAGATGGCGTTGGTCTCAAAGCCGAGGAGGCCGACAGCCGAGAATCCGGGAGGATATTCGACCGGTATGACGGCGACGTTCTCGCCCGAGACCTGGCTCCCGACGGGGATCGTCAGACCTCTCGTCAGGAGGACGAGGTTCCCCTTCTGGGATTCGCTCGACACGAGGTTCTGGTCGGTCGTGGCGAGAGGGCGCCCGTCCTCGCCACGGATGGTGTAGCCGATCTGTGCCGTATTCCCTGCCTGAGCCTTCTGGCTGCTCCCAAACATCGGGGCCAGGTAGGATCCCACCATGGCCACCGCAACCAGCAGGGCGACGCCCACGTAGGCCCATTTCATCCATGCCTTATCGTCGTTCTTCGAGGTTTTCTGCTGAGTCTGTTTCATTGTTGTACAATCGTCTTTCGTTAAAATAAAATAGTATTGTTCTGTGCGGGAGAAGGTGTCGGATTAGATAGCATTATATAACAAAAACACTACCTTAAAGTTAGCCAGGGCGACCCGGTCGCCCCGGGGCCATTCCAGAAACAGGAGTGATTACGATGGCAAGGATTGAACGAGGGCCGTATCGCACGATATGGCAGGACTTTGACGACCTTATGGCCGAGATGGAGAGCAGGTTCCAGTCCATGCTCGGAGGAATCGGCGCACGAGGAGAAGAGATCAGGGGCCGGGTCGTCCCGGCAGTCCGCGATTTCCGTGTAGATGTCCGGGACCACGAGGACGAGGTGATCGTCGTTGCCGACCTCCCCGGCGTTGAGAAAGAGAACGTCGCTGTCCGGCTCATCGACCCCCAGCACCTGGAGATCGTAAGCAGGCGGACGGACGAGACCGAGGAGGAGACCAGGGATTTCTTCATGCGGGAACGTGTCTACGGTCAGATGAGCCGCACGGTGATGCTCCCCGCCGAGGTGACCGAAGAGAGTTCCGCTGCTTCATTCAAGAACGGCGTTCTCGAAGTCCGGCTGAAGAAAGCGCCGACCGAGACCGGGACCACAATCCCCATTGAATAACCTTTTTTATGCCTTCACCAATCTTGACCGAACAATTCATGTCGAGCCAGTGTGACACTATCATAATGGACAAAAAGAGGGTCAAGGACTACATGACCTACGACGTCGTCACCGTCAACGCCCACGGAACGGTCCGCGACGTCATCGAAACCATAAAAAAGACACACCACGATGGATTTCCGGTCGTGGAGAACTCAAAGGAAGTGGTGGGCTACATATCGGCACGGGACCTCCTCTTCGCCCACCCGGCAACACCAATAGAGCAGGTGATGTCCCGCCACCTCATCGTTGCCGACCCGGATATGAGCGTGAACGATGCAGCCCGTGTCATCTTCCGTTCCGGCATCCAGAAACTCCCGGTCGTCGATGAGAAGAACGAACTCATCGGGATCATATCGAACGCCGATGTCATCAGGTCCCAGATCGAGCACGTCTCACCGGAGAAGGTCTTCAAGTTCATCGAGACCTTGAAGAAACTCTACGGGGTCGAGCCGACGTTGCGAAGGGGCTCGGTCCCGATCAACGACCTCCTGCCCACCCAGTCAAAGATCTATGAGGACGAACTGGAAGGGCGGATGTACGAGATCAAGAAGGGGCTCGCCGAACCCCTGATCGTGGTCAGGCGGCCGGGCCGCTGGATCCTGGTCGACGGGCACCACCGGGCAATCGCGGCGAAAAGGCTCGGGATCAAGAATCTTGACGCCTATATCATCGAGGTCAGGGAGAATATCGAGCTCGGTATGGAGCGGACGGCCCGGACGCTCAACCTCACCACACTCGACGACATCAAGGTGCTCGATTACGCCCGCCATCCCCTCGTCGCGCTGACGCACCGGCTTGTTCGGCACGGCTAGTGCAACGATTCCCAATTATCGGACTTATTTAGTACTCGTCTCCCCTCCCGATGGGGCTGGTGCCGGATCCGGATCTTCCCCGGGCTCTCCCCCTGCGGTGGACCGTGGTGGCTATCGCCATTGGGGGAGAGGCTGACGGGGAGGGGGCCTGCTCCCTCCCCTGTCTCCACTCTCCAGGTATGCCGGTAAACCCCACCCCGCCCGGCCTCCGGCCTCCTCCCCCGCCCTGGGGGCGGGGGCAGTCATGGTGATACCTGGTGTGGGAAGCCGTGCCCGGGCGTACTCCGGAGTATGACCTCCTGGAGCAGGTGTGCGAGATCCGATGGTGCTCTCTGGTTGTACTACATATTGAGAATCGTTGCACTAGCATCCTGGCGGATACCGGCGCCGGGGTTCGGCAAAAAGCCGGTGGTTGAGGTTATCTGCCGGGGGAGCTGTTGCGGTCGGGGCGTCATGCGGGACAGTATCGCAGGCGTTCCTCTCTCGCCTCCCCAGGGTGCGGCAGGGGGTGACTGCCGTCCTGGCTGACTAGGTATGGATATTGCTGGGTTCCCGCGAGTTTTATAAAAAAATATTGGATTACATCCTGTGTTCGGTGTCTGTTCACCTGCCTGGAATGCCTCCCGGGAGCACTGGCCAAGGCAAGTATTTCCTGAGGTTTATGCGCTAAAATTGATCACGTTATATATAATTTTCTATTTTTATTTTGATTTCACAAATAGTATAAATTAGCGATTTCCTGTGATAATGGTCATTATTTTAATATTCTGATGTAATTCTGTTGTCCAATTAATTTGGAAAACGTTTTAAATCATAGGTTTCAGATAATGCAGTATCTCCCGAGAGGTGAGATAATGCGAGATAAACGGACAACGAAGCTTCTAATCGCAGTGTTCCTGATCGTCGGGCTCGTCCCGATCGTCGGGGCACTCGAGACGACCCCCACCACGATTGTCGCGGCAAGCGACAGTAGTGCGGCCGATAAAGCAGCGGCTGCCTACGTCTGTGACGGGGTCAATGATCATGTGGAGATTCAGGCAGCACTGAATGCCCTGCCATCATCCGGCGGTGTTGTCCTCCTGACCAGCGGCACATACAACTGTGCAGGGATCATTGCTCCCAAAGCAGGCTCGACTCTCAAGGGGGAAGGTGAATCGGAGACATTCCTGAAATTCACCCGCGATGGACGCATCAACGTCGACCGCGAGTACATCACGCTGGACGGGTTCCACGTCCAGGGGAGCGGCTACAGCAGCGGCGTCAAGTGGCTCGGTGTGATGACCATCCGGGCAAGCCATGCGAAGCTCCATAACATCACGGGAACCGCGGATGCAAGCATTCAGGCGGTCTACCTCCTGGTCCATGATCCGACCGTCTATGCGCCGACGCTCCAGGATATCGAGTTCATCAACTGCAGGGCCGTGGATACCGGGACGTATGGATTCCTCCACAACGCCTGGGGAACGACGAACAAGGTGATCAAGGACGTTCGCTATGAGAACTGTGCGGCGATCAACTGCGGCAAGTACGGGGCGTTCAACCCCTGGATCACCGGGTTTGACTTTGCGGAGTTGAACGACATGGATGGCCTCCGCGTGAAGAACTGCCTTGCTGAAGGCACCCTGGAGTCCGGGTTCCACTTCGAGTTCGATCCCAAAGTGACGAACGCCGTCCTTGAGAACTGCGTGAGCCGGAACAACGGGCAGAAAGCCTTCCCGGCAAGGGCCTACAACCCGAACGACATGTCGACGCACTACTTCGGGTGCGGCTACTACGCCCCGAACGCTGACGTGACGTTCATCAACTGCACGGCAGAAGGGAACTCCATGAACGGGTTCTACACGACGAACGGCGGCAAACTCTACAACTGCGTCGAGAAGGACACCGGCATCGGGAGGACCGATTTCTCCTATCGGGTGCCGGCCGGCTACTACAGCGTCCCGACCCGCTCGGTCAACCCCTCCACAGTGATGGAGAACTGCACGAGCATCACCTCGCGCGCCTACGGCCTCCAGGTCGATCTCGCGAACAACGTGAAGATCCGGAACTTCCACCTGATCGACCCGGTCGGGTACAAGGGTAAGGGTTCCAGCCTCGGCGGCACGAACGGCCAGTTTGACAACTCCGAGGTGAGCATCTATGCATCGGGCAACCGCGTGGAGACGCTCGTATGGGCGAAG
The DNA here is from genome assembly GCA_023230425.1 of Methanoculleus sp. Classification (GTDB taxonomy): domain Archaea; phylum Halobacteriota; class Methanomicrobia; order Methanomicrobiales; family Methanoculleaceae; genus Methanoculleus. The sequence continues at coordinate 39,475 of JALNXI010000001.1, forward strand.
GAGAACATGAACACCGTCTTCTCCGGACAGATCGTCTCCGATGCCGCAAAGCCGTTCGTTGTTGAGGGCTACAGAACCAAGAATGTCCTCGTGAAGGATATGGAGATCGTCTCCAGCACACTTCCTGCCGGTTCCGCTGGTGTGACCATCGTGGGCACGGTTCCGGCCGGTCAGGCGACTCTCCAGAACGTGAAGGTGGTCTCCACCGGCTTGCCGGTGCCGACCCCGACCGTTCCGGCTCCCGTTCCGACCCCCACAACGCCGGCTCCCTCCGGAAAGCCGGACCTTGTGGTGACCGACATCTCCTGGGACCCGGCAAGCCCGGCCCCCGGGAGTGCGGTGACGCTCCGGGCCACGATCAAGAACCAGGGTGATGCCCCCACGCCTGCGGGTGTGAGGCACGGCGTCCTCTTCACGTTCGATGACGGCGCCGCCGGTCCCGGTGTCTGGTCCGACACCCATACCGCGTCCATCGCTCCGGGTGCATGGGTTACGCTGACCGCGAACGGCGGCTCGACCGGTGCAACCTGGAAGGCGATTGAGGGCACCCACACCGTGAAGGCCAACGTGGACGATCTCAACCGGATCGCCGAGAGCGACGAGGCAAACAACGTCAAGAGCGAGCAGATCACGGTCTCGAAGGCTGTGTCCACTCCGGCGCCGACCCCGACGCCCACCCCCACAACACCGGCTCCCTCCGGGAAACCGGATCTTGTGGTGACCGACATCTCCTGGGACCCGGCAACCCCGGCTCCCGGGGGTGCGGTGACGCTCCGGGCCACGGTCAAGAACCAGGGTACTGCTCCCACGCCTGCTGGCGTGAAGCACGGCGTCCTCTTCACGTTCGATGACGGTGCCGCCGGTCCCGGTGTCTGGTCCGACACCCACACCGCGTCCATCGCCGCGGGTGCATCGGTCACCCTGACCGCCAGCGGCGGCTCGGCCGGTGCAACCTGGAAGGCGATTGAGGGCACCCACATCGTGAAGGCCAACGTGGACGATGTCAACCGGATTGCAGAGAGCGATGAGAACAACAACGTTATGAGTAAGGAGATCGTCGCCGGAACCCGGCCGGCTCCCGTCAGGGGAGACCTCAACGGAGATGGCAGCGTTGACTGGGCCGACGTGACGATCGTTGCCGAGATGGCGCAGGGAACTACTAAATCCAATGCCGTTGCCGATTTCGATGGAAACGGCACCGTGGACTGGAAGGATGTTGCTCTGCTTGCCGACTTCTTCTTCGGCAGAACTTCTTCTCTCTAACGTCTGTACCGGGAGCACGGGGATAACCCCTTCCCGCCTTCTTTTACCGCGGCCGCCACCCCATACTCCGGCTGTGCGGCCCGTGGAGATCTTCTACCTGAAAATTCTCTCCTGTTTTGGTGAACACCGCCTGAGGCCGTGCCGGGCAGCACGGCGCGGAAGAGTTTCTCCCGCTGGCTCTGCAACCCCGGAGGGGCCGGAGCGGTGGATACATCTATATAGGTGTCACCAGATAGTGGCGGCCGATGGCAGTAGCACTCCCCAAAAACTTCAGCGAGGTCAGGCAGCACTTACAGGAGCCGCTTATCAGGAACTCGTTCTTCATCATGGCGTCATCGTTCGCCGCAGCGGGGTTTGGATTCTTCTTCTGGATGATTGCAGCCCGGTTCTATTCACAGGCAGACGTGGGCATCGCAACCGCTCTGATGTCGTCCATGGGGCTCCTCATCCTCATCTCCCGGCTCGGCCTGGACCAGTCGGTGATCCGGTTCTTTCCCCTGCGCGACAAGAACAAGGTGCTCGGAACTGCCATCCTCGTGCCGACAGCAGTGGCGCTCGGTGCGGGGCTGGTCTTCATCGCCGTGGTCGATGTCGTATCCCCTGAGCTCACGGTTGTCAGAACGGTCGCGCCGCTCTATCTCATCTTCCTCGGAGCCTACTCCGTCACCTGGGTCCTCGAGGGTGCGTTCAACGCCATGCGGAAGTCGGAACACTATTTCATCCTGAACCTGCTCTACGGGTCGAGGATCCTCTTCCTCGTCCCCCTGGTCTTCCTTGGGGCAATGGGCATCTTCAGTGCCTTCGGTCTCTCGTTCGTCCTCGGGCTCATCCTCGCCCTCGTCCTGCTTGCCCGATGTTCGGTACGGCCTGCACTGGGTGTGGACCGCGTCTTCCTCCGGGAAGCATGGCAGTTTTCCGCCGGCGCATACATCGCCGGGATACTGATGTCCGCTCCGAACATGGTCATCCCGATCATGGTACTCCACGTGCTCGGGGCCGAGAGTACCGCCAACTACTACATCACCTACGCGATCGTCTCGATACTCTTCATGATCCCCTATGCGTTCACGACCTCACTCTTCGTCGAGGGAAGCCACGGAGGGGAGATGAAGAAGAGCGTGCTCCGGACGCTCGCGAGCATGTTCGCCCTGCTCATACCCGCAATCATCGGGCTCTCTCTCTTCGGGGAGCAGATCCTCAACCTGATCGGCAAGGACTACGTCGAAGGGATAGCCCTGCTCCAGGTGCTCGCGCTATCTGCCATATTCGTCTCTGTCTGCCAGACCTTCATATCCATTGCAAAGGTCAGGAACGACATCCGGAGCCTTATAACCCTCAGCGGATTCGTCAGTGTCGCCCTGCTCGGGCTCGGCTACACCCTGATGCACCGGTTTGGCCTCATCGGTATGGGGTATGCGTGGCTCGGCACGTATGTGGCGGGCACGCTCCTCGTTGGCGTGATCCTGAAGAAGAAAGGGTGGATATAACTCATCATCCGCACCGGTGCAGGCCCCGGGCAGTATCCTCTCCGTTGCGAGGATAACTCCCGGTCACAAGAGTTTGTCTCCCCACGCCTATTCTGGTGGGAAGTTCCCGCGGATGCACGTCGCCTGGGGTCCAACCGCCACCGCCGTCCGCTCTTCACCGGTAGTAGACGACGGAACCGGCATTATCGTAGATCCGATTCTGGTCCCGGACGAATCGTCCGGCATCGGCATAGGCCGCCGCAGTGACTGCGTGCTCCTGCACCTCGATCCGAACACTCTCTTTTACGACATTATATGTACCGAAATACAGGTAGGAGTTCGGCTCCACCAGTGACGCATTTGCCGGGAGGTACCGCTGATGGTCCGGGTCGAATCCCAGCAGGAGCCACCAGCGTGTGCCGTCGACGTAGATGGGGCGCCCGCTCCCTTCGGAAAAGAGCCATTTTGCTCCTTGCACTTCTTTGCCGTTGAAGACCGGCTTATCCCCGGTGGTTTCAAGCGCCATCGATGTCGGGCTGTCATCCACGACCTGGTAGATGAGGCCGGTGTTGAAGAGGAAGAACACGACGAAGAATGCCGATAACATCTGATAAGCCGTTCCCATGAACGGAACGGCTCTGGCCGCGCGGATCCTCCCGGCTACTGCCTCGTAGAGCGCTATGCCGCCGATGATCGCGAACGGGGCAAGGAAGATCAGGGTGATGTGGTAGAGCCGGCTGGTGTTGAGCGAGCTTGCGAAGAACGGGACGATGATGCCGGCCACGTTGATGAGGAGGAAGACGAGCGAGACGGCGAGGTACTCGGGCTCGATGCGCCACCGTTCGCGCCTCGTGAGGGTTGCAAGCAGTCCCACAGCGATGAGCCCCTGGGTTGCGATATGGACGACCTTTGCCAGGCTGTGCAGGGGTGTGATGGACTGGCTGGTGAGGATATGCATCCCCTGAACTGTTGTCGGGTTGAAGGACTCTGCAAAGAGGGTAGTTACTATCTTATCCCCGATACCGGCGATGGTAGCAAACGCCGTGCCTTCGGCTACCGTCGAGTACCAGAGATAGGTGAGGATGGCAAAGACGAGGATGTAAGGGAGGACGAGCGTCCGGATCCGTGGTTGGGGGGTGGTTCCCTGCGGGGCGAGCGGGTCGTGCATCAGGGTGCCTGACACCCCGCGGAGTCTCTCCCGTATGCCGGCCGGCAGGTATTCCGGGAAGACGAGCAACAGCCATGCCGGTATGAGCGAGAAGAGGTAGATGTACG
>JALNXI010000362.1 GCA_023230425.1 Methanoculleus sp.
GCACAACGTCAGGACGGCCGCAAAAAGGCTCCGCCGAGCCCAGAGAAAACTCTCCCGGGCCGTGGACGGGAGTCGAAACCGCCGGAAACGGCGGGTCCAGGTTGCCCGGATCCATGAACAGGTCGAGAACCGGAGAAACGATTTCCTGCACAAGTGGAGCCGATACTATGTTGATCGCTACGACTCCATCGCCCTGGAACACCTGAACATCAAACCGATGGTCGAGTCTCTGGACGCAAAACTCCGCGGCAGATCTAAGTCTATTCTCGATGCCGCGTGGTACAGGGCAAGAGAGTTCATACGCTACAAAGCTGCGAATGCTGGTAAGTATGTCCACCTGATTGATCCGGCCTACACGACTCAGGACTGTTTCATCTGCGGGCACCGGGAGAAGAAAGACCTCTGGCAGCGAACCCATGCCTGTCCGGTCTGCGGCTACACGGTTCCCCGAGATCTAAACGCTGCACAAAATATCCTGAAACGAGCATCCGTAGGGTGGGGCACACCCGAATCTACGCTTGTGGAGATCGGGACCGCTACACCGCTAATCCTGGCGGTGCAAGTCCCGGTCAACGAAACAAGAATCTCCCGGCTTTAGCCGTGGAGAGTGTCAACATCGATATTCCCGGACACGTCCTCGACGATCTCCGGGAGCGACTTATGCATACACGCTGGCCCGACGAGGTCGAGGGTGCGGACTGGGACTACGGCACGAACCTCGATTACATGAAGGAGCTCGTCGACTACTGGCAGCATACCTACGACTGGCGGGCCCGCGAAGCGGAGTTAAACCGGTTCGCCCACTACGCCGCCGATATCGACGGGAAGGCGATCCGGTTCATCCACGAGCGCGGGAAGGGGCCGGACCCGATGCCGCTCATCCTCCTCCACGGCTGGCCGGACTCGATCTGCCGCTATCTCAAACTGATTTCGATGCTCACCGACCCGGCTCGCTTCGGCGGTGACCCCGCCGACTCGTTCGACGTCGTCGTGCCCTCGCTGATCGGCGATCCGGGGATGTCGCGATCGGATACAGAACAGCCGCTTGCAAAGATTGCGGAGTTAACCCACCGGCTGATGACCGAAGAACTCGGCTATCGGCGGTTTGGCGCCGGGGGTGGGGACGGCGGAAGTCCGATCTCGCAGATCCTCGGTGTGCGCCACCCCGAATCGATCGTCGGCCTCCACCTCACCGACATCGGCTTCCCCATCATGATGGCAAATTTCCCGGACCTCTCGGATGCCGAGCGGGAGTACCTCGCGAGATCACAGGCGCAGGGGTTTACCGAGGGCGCGTATGCGGTGCTCCAGGGGACGAAACCGCAGACCCTTGCCTACGGGCTGAACGACTCGCCTGCCGGCTACGCCGCCTGGATCATCGAGAAGTTCCGCACCTGGAGCGACTCCGACGGAGACCTGGAGACGGTCTTTTCAAAAGACGAACTGCTGACGAACATCATGCTCTACTGGACGGGCGGCCCTTCGGTGAGGGCCGTCAGCTACCGCGAGGAGTGGGTATCGGGTTCGCTTGCGCCGGATCAAAGGGTCGACGTCCCGGTGGGACTCGCTCTCCCCCCGAAGGATATCGACCCGGTACCGCCGCGGGAGTATGCGGAGCGCAACTTAAAGGATATCCGGCGATGGACGGTGCTGGAGCACGGCGGTCACTTTGCAGCGATGGAGTTCCCGGAGCTCATGGCCCGCGAGATCCGGGCATTCTTCCGTCCGCTCCGGAACCTCCCGGCATCGGTCTAAGAGCCCTCGCCCCAGGGCGACCGGCCCGAGACCAGGAGCCTCTCCGGCTGGCGCCCTCCCCGGCCGGCGTCCTGCTCCCCTGCTGCCGTCAGGCATTCGGTGCTGCAATACGGGACGTCTCCGGCCGTGGCTCGCTGTTCCGTCACAATCTCTCGTCTGCAATGTTCGCAATAAACAGATTCCGGCATGGTACCTTCACCCGGTGATGGAGGAGGTACGCCGGGGGATAAATTTTTCCACCGGTCCCGATCGCCTGCATCGTTTCGGATCGTCTCGACGAACCCTGAGGCGACACCTGGCGGGAGAGGTGTGGCTTTAACGTGAGGATACACGCGGCTAACCCCGGCGGAGTCACCACCACCGGCACGAAACCAGACCTTCCTAACCCCGGGGGTCAAACGCCATGCATCGACGGGGATGATCTGGAGTGCCGAGGCTGGTACTGATCGATACGGCGACCGGGAGACGGGTCCGGCACCGGATCCGGAGCATAAGGCAGGCGCTGAAGCAGCAGGAATGGTACGAGACGGCGCTCGGGCGGCGCGTCCGGATCGAGAAGGAGTTTGAGCGGTAGCGTTGCGGTGGCGGTGAGAGTCCTCGACGTTCTGGCTTGCAGGCATCGGTCTACCACCGTGGGCCTGCAGCACAATTTATATCCCGCGACGTACTGATATGCTGGTGAGTAAGTCCTTCCCGAAACGAATGAGGCTACCTTGAGGTAGGTGGGACAAAGTAGGGAAGGGTTCACCATTCCACTTCTGGCACCCTTGGGAATATGCAGGGAGCCATCAACACTCCGGGTGTTGCCTGCCAGTCTCTTTGAACTCTCGGTCACGGTCGCCCCTGACCGGGCACCCTGGATCCGGGCGGCGAAGAGGGCAGGGGCCCCGTGCCGGCGCCTCTCACCTCAACCATCCCAGCCTGTAGAAGACCCACCCTACCACAAGCATCGAGATGATGGTCCAGACGGTCACCTCCCAGAGGTAGAGGCTGAACGGGG
>JALNXI010000363.1 GCA_023230425.1 Methanoculleus sp.
CCCGGTGCATGCGCACCTCATCAGGCTCAGACCACCCTCTTCACCCGTGCCTCGACCGCACGCGGCAGGAGCACCCGGTCGATGATGTGATACATACCGTTTGTGCACTCGATGTCGGGCTGGATGATGGTGGCGTCGTTCAACCGCATCGCCGCCGGAGGCCCCGCAATATCAAGGTGGTCCCCCTGGAGAGTCCTGATAGCCTCCATCCCTGCCAGCTCCCGCGTGGTGAGTTTGCCCTGGACCACATGGTACCTGATCATACCGGCAAGTTTCTCCCGGTCGTCCGTGATAGCGTCCAGCACTTCCCCAGGAAACCCGAAGAACGCCTCATTCGTCGGGAAAAAGGCTGTGAACTCCCCTTTTCCCCGAAGAGTCTCCGCGAGCCCTCCTGCCTGTATCATCCTTATGGAGGTGCTCAAACGGTCATCCTCCCGGGCAGTCTCAAATATATTCTTCATCGCTGGTCCTCTGGATGAACATCGGGATCATAATTTCATATATGATTACGTGTGTGCAGGCAGGAACGGAGCTCCCGGGACGGCCATCAAGGGTGATAGATCCTGGATTGCACGCCCTCCGGCCGGGCGGGAACGAAGGGGAGCACCCCGCACCCGGCGGGAAAGGGACTCCCGACCGCAGACCATGAAGCCCTCTCCGGTCCGGCTACTCGCTCGCTGCTGTGTAGGCCTCGAAGGCCTGCGCGAGCGTCACGAAGGGGACGCTGTCAAGGACGTGGATGATACCGTTATCCGCCTCCATGTTCCCCTCGAGGACGACGGCCTCGTCAACCTGCGTGCCCTTATCGGTCTTCCTGACCGCGATGAGAGCTCCTTCGACGGTCTCCACGACATTCTTCGCGAGCAGCGCATCAAGCGTACACTTATGCCCGCCGATCGTGAAGAAGTCGATGAGGTGCGAGAGCATCTGCTTATCATGGAGGATCATCGCCCGATTTGGCTCAGGGATAGCATCCCATGCCGAGTCGACCGGGGCAAAGAACGTCATCGGTCCCTCGCCCTGCAACGTCTTCTCCTCGCCAATGGTCTGGATGATATCGATGAGCCGGCTGAACCTTCCATCGCTCTGTAATAACTCAAAAATTTTCGCCATACCAGGTACCTCTTTATCGGAGCCCTTCGTGGTGCGTTATTGTATATATGGATTATTATACCCCAAAGATTATAGGAGAAAATGATGGGAGTAACGACCAGCGGGACCCCGAACACCCGGATCATTGACACAGTCTGCAGGCAGGACCAGGCAACGGGGAAACCATCATTCCCCGAGCCGGTCGCTGATATACTGATGGAGGAGCTCAAGCGCCTCCCACTCACGGGGGCCGCCGCACTTCCGGGCAAGGCCGCTATGGTGCTCGATCAGCCGCCCGAGCCACGGGTCGCGGTTCCTGACGTAGCGGGTGGCATGGACCGTAGCATCCACGATACTGGAAAAGCCCCGGTTCACCGGGTGCAGCCGGAGCCCGAGCACCTCCTCGTGGAAGGGGATGAGGCGGAAGATGATCGCCTCGTCGCTCGACCGCTCCACGTCCGCGGCAAACGCGGCCCAGGCCTCCACGTCGCGGAGGCGGTAGATGATCCTCCCGTCGATCTCCTCCCGGACAAAGTCCTCATCGGGGAGGTCGTCAAAAGCGGTCCGGACGTAGAGCACCGGGTCAAATATGAAGTTCGCCACCACAGAACGGTCCCGGGCGATGTTGCGGGCGGTATGGCTCCCCCGGAAGAGGACCATGTGCAGGGAGCCGCTCCGGTTGATGATCCCCATGGGGGCGGCGTTGCAGTCGGTGGTCGCGATCACCTCGTTGATCCCCTCGGTCAGGAGTCCCACTGCCATCCCTCCCCGAGCGCCACGTATATCCCGGCGATGGTGATATCGGCGATCGAGCCCGGGTTGATGCCGCCGGCGATGCACTCGGCATCGAAGGCACGAAGATCGCGCCCTCCGCTGAGCACCTCACCCGCACATCGCATCGTCCTCTCCGCCACCGCCGCCCCGTGCTTCTTCGCTATGAAGGTATCCGGCTCCGAGGCAAGGAGGTCAAGGAACGCCCGCACAATCGCCTCTCTGCCGTGCCCGTGCGAGTGAAGCAGGTCTGCGCACCGGCGGGTCAGGGAGAAACCGTTCGTCCACTCCCGCGCGACCATGTCCCGGGGCGCCGAGTGGGCCATGATATCGGCAAGCGTCATGCCGCGCTCCCGGATAGCGGCGATCGACGCGGGGTCGTTCACGTCAAGTTCGTCGCTCTCCGCCACCCTGACCCGGGTGAGGCCGAACGCCGCATAGAAGTCGATCGCATCCTCGACGTCGGTCCCGGAGACGACTCTCCGCGCCCCCTCGATGTCTCCCCCGAGGATGAGGGGGATGAGCAGGATGAATGCCCCGAAGTGGGTGTTCCCCCCGCCGTGACCATTCGTTCGCATGACCGCCTCCCGGATCAGGCTGCCGACCCGGCCGCCTGGCCCCTCAGCCGCATCGAACGCCGGCCGCACAAGGATGGTCGAGGCGAGGAAATGTTCGAGAAGAGTGTCGGAATAATCGTGACACCGGTCCACGTTCCCGGGTTTCGGGTAGGCGCAGACCTCGAGCATCATCGCCATCTGCGCCCGGTCAGCTCGATTCATCGCCGGTCTCTTCATCGAATAGTTTATGCATGATCTTCTCGGCCAGGTGATGCTTGCACTGCATGTACTCCCGCGTCGAGAGACCCTTCTGCTCAAGCGTCATGTTC
>JALNXI010000364.1 GCA_023230425.1 Methanoculleus sp.
GGGGCATCGATATCGTCGACCCGAAGGTCGAGGAGGGGAAGGCGAAGATCGCCGATACCGACGTCATCGTCCTCCACGCTGAGCGGGCGGTCTCCGGCCGGCCGCTTGCGGGCAAACGGGTCCTCGTCACGAGCGGGGCGTGTGCGGAACCCCTCGACGACGTCCGGGTCCTCACCACCCGGTCGACCGGGCGGATGGGTCAAGCGCTTGCGCTCGAGGCTTTCCGGCTCGGCGCCGACGTGACGGTGGTCCACAGCGGAACGTTCCCCTGCGTGAGAAACGTCCACGCGGCAAGCGCCGCGGATATGCGGGAGGCGGTCCTCCGGGTCTGCCGCGAAGGGGTCGACATATACGCGAGCGCGGCGGCCATATCGGACTATGCTCCGGAGCGCCGCGAGGGGAAGATACCGAGCGGCTCGCCCCTGACGGTCAGGCTCGACCCCCTTCCGAAGGTCATCGACGAGGTGATGGCGGCCTGCCGTCCGGTGACGGTGGCGTTCAAACTGGGCTGGCACGAGGAGGAGCGGGCGAGAGCCATGCTTGAGGCGGGCGCGAGGATGGTTGTGGTGAACGCCCCGCCGGCGATGGGAGCGGCGGAGGGGTCGTTCCGTCTCATGACCGCCGGCGGGGCTACTCGGGACGTGACGGGGAGCAAAGAGGAGGTCGCGGCAGCGATATGGGCCGGACTGCTGTAGCCTTCTCGCCCGGGCATATATCCGGCTACTTCAGGCGCGTTGAGGGGAGCGATCCATCGAGCACCGGGAGCATCGGGGCCGGTGTGGTCATCGATGAAGGGGTGCGCTCGACGGTCGTCCCGGCTCGTGAGACTGACGTCCGGGTTGTCCGGCGGGGCCGTGCGAGCACCGGGTCGCCGCCGGTCGAGTACGCTCTCGACCGTCTGGGGGTCGCCGCCCGCGTCACGACGGAGTGCCGGCTCCCCATCGGCGCCGGGTTCGGCCTCTCGGCGGCTGCGCTTCTATCGACGCTCACGGCCGCAAACCACCTCTTCGACCTCGGCCTCTCCGTAGACGAGGTGGCCGCCCGGGCCCACGAGGCCGAGGTCTGCCACCGCACCGGCCTCGGGGACGTCGCCGCGAGCCAGGCCGGCGGGGTCGTCTGCCGGACGGGGCCGGGCATCCATGCGGAGATCACCCGCTTTTACCCGGAAGAGCCCCTCTACGCCGTGAGCCTCGGCCCGCTCCCGACCGCCTCGGTCCTCTCGTCAGAGGAGACCATGGCACGGATAGCCGCCGCGTATCCGGACCGCTGCCCCCGGGACCTCGCCGACTTCTGCCTCCTCTCGCGAGGGTTCGCCGAAAAGAGCGGGCTCATCGCGGCGGGGGTGCAGCAGGTGCTTCGCGCCTGCGACGCTCTCGCCATCCCGGCGAGCATGACGATGCTCGGGAACGGCGTCTTTGCCTGCGGAGACGACGCAGAACGGGTACTTTCCCGGTTCGGGGAGGTCTACGGCCTCCGGGTCGCACGCCGCGGCCCATACCTCATCGAGATGAAACCATGATTCCAGAAGACCATCCACGTTACCGCTCTCTCATCGCCCGCGAACGGCTGGCCCGGTGCGCCCGCGAGGGCGTCGTCGCCCTGGAAGGGCTCGCCGCCCACGGGCGCGGTGAGGCGTTTGACTACCTGATCGGCGAACGGACAACCGCGAGCGCGCTCCTCGCCGCCCGGACGGCCGCCAGCATGCTCCTCTCCGCCCGGCACGCGGTGATATCGGTGAACGGCAACACGGCGGCGCTTGCGGCCCGTGAGGTCGCGGCGCTCCAGCGGGCGAGCGGTGCGGACGTCGAGGTGAACCTCTTCCACCGGACGGAGGAGCGTATAGGGCTGATCACCCGGCTCCTCGAGGAGCACGGCGTCCGGGTCCTCTCCGGGACCGCGGAACGGCTCGTCCCGCTCGCTCACGACCGCGGGCTCTGCCTCCCGGGGGGTATCGGGGACGCCGACGTGGTCCTCGTGCCGCTCGAGGACGGGGACCGCTGCGCGGCGCTCCGGGCGATGGGGAAAGCGGTCATCACCGTCGACTTAAACCCGCTCTCCCGGACCGCCCGGACGGCAACCCTGACCGTCGTCGATGAGGTGACGCGTGCTATTCCCGCAATCACCGCGGCGTGCGCCTCCCTTGACCCCGGCGAGCGCGAACGGCTGGTCGCCTCGCTTGACAATACCTATCTTCTCCGGGCGGCAATAGATGAGATGAGAGAGAGACTGGCCCATGCTCTGGAGTGAGGTGTACCGCCCGAAGCGGTGCGATGATATCATCGGACAGGATGAGGTCGTCCGCTACCTCGTATCGTTTGCGGACGCCCGGAGCGTGCCTCATATGCTCATCTCCGGCCCGCACGGCACCGGGAAGACCGTGGCCGTCGAGTGCCTGGCGCGAAGGCTCTACGGTGAGGACTGGAAGGCGAACACCACCATATTCAGCGCCGCCGACCTTCTCGGGAGGGGGAAGAGTGCTCTCGAGGCGGACGAGCGGTTCGCCCTGGTCTACCGCAAAGACCAGAGCCTGATCGTCAACTTCAAGTACATCGTGAAGTGGTACGCCTCGATGCGCCCGCTCGACGCCGACTTCAAGCTGATGGTCTTTGAGGACGCCCATGCCCTGACGTTTGAGGCGCAGCAGGCGCTGCGCCGGACCATGGAGCGCTACAGCGCGACCTGCCGGTTCATATTTGTCACCACCCGGCCGTCGACGATCATACCTGCGATTGCGTCGCGGTGCCT
>JALNXI010000365.1 GCA_023230425.1 Methanoculleus sp.
CCGGGGTCTTCAGTGCGTCGAGAAAAGCCTCACGAAGGCTCTCGATAAGTGATTGCCGGTACTCAACCGGCTTTCCGGAACGGATCTCAATCTTGACAAGCGGCATGCATACCATCTCCAGCGGTAGCCGGGGATCCGGGCGAATCCCCGTTCTCCTGCATGAGTGCTCTGGCCCCGCGAGTATTAACGTTTTCCTCAGGAGAGGTCCGCGCTTTCGCTCTCCGGGCGCCTGTTTCGATTGATGCAGGCGTTGAGCACCTCATCCATCAGCCAGAGCGCCCCCTCGATCCCGGCCACCGCACGGGAGGAGAGGAGGACCCTGCCCCGGAGCGGCGGCGTCAGCCCGACGAATGCGGCGCTCTGAGAGATCGCCCGCTCATAGGAGGAGCCGAGGACCAGGTCCGGCTCGGCTTTCCGGATCATTCCCCGGATGGTCGAGAAGTCGGCCGTAGGGGTGGCGGGGTCGTTCCGGGTGGCGACGCAGACGATATCCGCACCGAGATACTGCTTCAGGAGTTCTCTCGCAAACATGGCATACGAGCGCCCGGCACAGATCGCCACCCGGGGCGGGTCGAACCTGCGAAGGTACTTGTCGCAGGCCTTCGTGATCCGGGCATCGGCCCAGGCGATCTCCTCTGTGATCGGCCGGGGATCGATGCCGTCAACCTCGGCGGCAAGTCTCTCGAAGGTCCCGGCGACGGCATCGAGGCCGAGCAGCGAGCCGCACCATGTCCCGACGCCGCTCGCGAGGTCCGGATTCGTGCCGACGGTGAAGGGTGCCGCACGGTGAGCCGCATCGTAGCGGTCCAGGCAGAACGTCGTGGCGACGGTTGCCCCGGCCAGGTTGAGCAGGCGCCGCGCCTCGATGGCGTTCCCCCGGCAGAAGGGGTCGGTGCGGCAGATGCCGTCGATGTTGACGCCGGCGGCATCGGGGTCTACCTCCGGCGCGACCTGCTCAAGCGCCCGGCGGTATCCGGCCTCGAGGTCCCCGAGGAACCCCGGGCTGTCGACGATAATAACCTGCCCGTCACGGGCGAGATCGCCGATATCCTCGCCCATGATGGCGGGTACGCAGGTGTTGACCACGGCTATCCGGGAGTACCGGCCGTCGAGTTCCCGGATCACCTCCTCGAGGCGGGACTCCGTGCCGAAGATGATCTCGTTCTCGACAAGGAACGTACCGTGGATCGGGACCCCGACGAGAGATGCAGGGTAGAAGTAGCAGCCGCTCGAACCGTGGACGACGACGGCGAGGTCATCGAACCCCGCGAGGCAGGCGACCGCCCCGGTCATCGCACAGGGCCAGAGCGGGTTTTCGCACGGCGTACGCTGGTTGTTTTGCATCGGTCTACAAGATCATGGTGGTTCGGGGATATAAAAGACGGGGAATGACCAGGTCATCAGATACACCCGAGGGGTGTGGGGGCGTGATTCTTGCAAAGCGTTCTTGAAAAAAGAATGCGGGTCACCACCCGTAGAAGGTGGCGACAGGGCTCAGGGGCTCCCGGCGGTCCCGTTGAGTACCAGCGAACCGGGGTCCGGTAGGACGAAGGGTGTATCTCCCAGATCAGCATTTCTCAGGTTGCCGTCCAGCGTCAGGTTCAGGGAGTGGTACTGCATTGCAAACCGCGGACCCCATGCCGGATCCTGCCCATGGAAAATCCTGACATTCACCTCGTCCGACTGCGGGAACGGAACGGTGATCTCGAACATCTGACCGTTGCCCGGGGGTACCTGCGAGGCGGTGCCCGCGAAGACCTGCTGGTCGTTCACCTCGATGATCATCCACCGCCCGCGGGGTACGTCCGATTCCGCCAGGAGGCCGGTGAACGTGAGGGTGTTCCACCCATTCCCCGAAGCATCCGTGAACTGCCGCTCGACACGTGCGGTCGTCGAACCGGCGCTAAGGTTTGCATTAGTCCCGTGCTCGCCGTGATCATCGACGATCACCGGGCCGTATTCGGAGCAGGGTCCGGTCTGTGTTCCCGACCATGTTGCCTCGTGAGACCATCCGTCCCATCCATCTCTCGACCAGATCCATTCGCTGGAGGCGGCAGAGGGTTCTTTAAAGGTAGCTGCTATGGTGTGATCCGCGTCTACTCCCTCGAAGGTGTAGGTCGTGCGGGCTCCGACGGATTCGCCGTCCACGGCGACGTCGTCCACGGTATAGCCGCTATCGGGAGTGATCGTAAACGATTGCTCCTCACCGTAGAGAACCTGGACGTCGCCCGAGGGCGAGATGGAGCCGTGCGGGCCCGCGGTTGCGGTGATGACGTGGTTGCGGATACCGTCCTTGATGACGTAGTACACGAGGCCGTTGGTGTGCTTTGTCGTTTCGCCGAGGGTCCATAGCGTGATTTCACGGATTGCGGGGCTCTCTTCGAGGTGGAACTCTCCGCCGTGAGTTAGATAGTTCAGGGTGACCAGGAGGATGAGGGGGTCGCGGACCCACTGGGTCTTCCAGCCGAGGAGCCGCGTCGAGTAATCGGGCGTCACCCATACTTCTGTCTCTACGGTGTTATCGACGAGCTCGCCGAACCCGAGCGCAACCCAGTTGTCTTGCGTGTAGTTTTCATATGCACTGTGAATGTTCCACCCCATGACAGTCAGGGAGCCCTGCACGAAGAGGTTTCCCGTGTGCATCGGGTTGCCGATATCGGTCATGAAGTGGCTCGAATGTCCGAGAGACGTGAAAGCGTCGTCGAGACGGTTATTGTAGTAGGCGGTCGCCGCATCGGT
>JALNXI010000367.1 GCA_023230425.1 Methanoculleus sp.
ATATGGTCAGGGAGACCGGGCTCGTCGTCTACCCGGTCCTCGGCGTCCACCCGGCGGAGGTGAACCGCCTCGCCGAACGGATGAGCCTTGATGCGGCCGCGGCCGTTATGATGGCCGGGCTCGACCTCGCCGCCCGCTACGTCGAGGAAGGGCAGTCTGTCGCCTTAAAGAGCGGGCGGCCCCACTACGAGGTCGCGCCGGAGGTGCTCGCGGCATCAAACGCGGTCCTCTTCCACGCGCTCGAACTCGGCGCTGAGTGCGGCTGCGCCGTCCAGCTCCACGCCGAGAGCGGGCCCTGCACCGACGTCGTCGATATGGCCGCGAAGGCCGGGATACCGCTTGAACAGGTCGTCAAACACTTCGCAACCCCCGATACGCCGCTTGTGCCCTCCTTCATCGCGCGGCACGAGGATATACCGGCGCTCGCCCGGGCCGGGCGGCGGTTCACCATGGAGAGCGACTACATGGACGAGAACGCAAGGCCCGGCGCCGTGATCGGGCCGAAGTCGGTCCCGCGGTTCACGCGACGGTACCTACAAGAGGGACGTATCACCGAAGAGGATGCCTGGCGCATCCATGCCGAGACCCCGTCGCGCACTTACGGCGTAGATATCGTCCTTCCCTAGCGGAACGGCGCACCTTTTTGACGACTCCCGCCAAAGAGATCTGAGATGTACTTGAAAGTGCACCGCATGCCAGGCGCCAGCGAGGTGGTTGCTGTCTGCGACTCCGAGCTCCTGAACGTCACCCTGATGCACGGAGACGTGGAAGTCTGCATCACCGGAGGGTTTTACGGCACGGAATGTGCCGCCGAGGAAGAAGTCAGAGAGGCTCTTTTCGGCGCGACGAACATTAACATTATCGGGAAGCGCGCCGTAGCCCTCGCCATCGCCATGGAGCTCGTCAGAGAGGAGGACTGCATCATGATCGGCGACGTACCCCATGTCCAGATATTCAGGATATAATCTATGACCATACTGACTAGCATCTGTCCCCGTTGTGGGGAGCCGACCGAGGAAGGGCTCTGCCCTCAGTGCCGGGCCGCGGACACCCGGTTGCTCACCTGCGAGACCCGTGTGATCGCGGTCTACTGTCCGGTCTGCGACTCGCAGAAGCGCGGCAAGACCTGGTCGGACCTGCGGATGCCGCGCGAGGACTTCATCGCCGAACTGGCTGTATCTGCGACGAGCATCCACACTGATGCGAAGGAGATCCGGGTCACCGTCCGGTCGGAAGAGACCGGGCCGAACAGGACGACCTGTACCGTCGACGTAGAGGGGACCCTCTACTCGGTCCCGGTCCGGGGCACCTGCGAGGTCGAGATCCTCTGGCAGAAGGAGGCCTGCGACCGGTGCAGCCGCATATCCGGAGGCTACTACGAGGGGATCGTCCAGGTGCGGGCGACTGAGCGGAAGATCAACGCCTACGAGCGTGAGATCGCCACGAATATTGCAGAACAGACCGAAGAATCCCTCCAGGAGTCGGGGGATCGCCTCTCGTTCATATCCGAACTTCAGGAGTCGAAGGACGGTGTCGATATCACCGTCGGGTCCCAGCACCTCGGCCAGACGATCGCCCGGATGATAACGGGGGCGCTCGGCGGGCGGTATACGACCCATCCGAAACTGGTCGGCGAGAAGGACGGCAAGGCGCTTTACCGCGTCACCTACTCCATCCGCCTCCCCTACTACCAGAAAGGGGATGTGGGGGTATCCCGGGGCAACTACTTTGAGGTCCGCGATATCGACGGGCGGCGCCTCCGTGTCTTCGACCTGCAGACCGGCATGACCCGGACACTCGCCGAGGACGAGGTCGAGCGTCTCATAGGGAACATCCGTGAGGCCGAGTCTGCACTCGTCGTCTTCACGGAGCCGAATCTCGTGGGGCTCATGGACCCGAAGACCTACCGGACGCGGGAATTGAGCCCGGTGCCCTGGACGTTCCCGGTGGAGGGGCAGCCGATCCGGGTGCTCCGCGACGAAGAGCAGGACCGCCTGGTCATCGTCGGGTGAGGTCCGCCATGCGTGCGCGGAAGGTGCCGGCGGGCGCCCTCGCCGGCCTCCTGGATGCGGAATGGGTGGACCGCACCCGCAGGCCATACGTCCGCGACGGCACCGCCTGGGTCCCGGTCAGGGAGGGGTATCCGGCCGACGCGGACCTTCCCGAGCGGGAGACCTACCGGGGGCGCGGCTACCATCTCATCGGGGATATAGCGGTTCTCCACGGCGACGAGCCGTCGGAGGATGAACTCACCGCGATCGTGGGGCACTGCCGCCCCCGGGGAGTCGTCCGGGTGAAAGGGTTTCTGGGCGCGATGCGCGTCCCGGACGCCGAAGTCCTCTACGGCACCGCGGGCGAGGTGCGGCACCGCGAACAGGGCTACACCTTCATCCTCGACCCGTGCCGGGTGATGTTTGCGCAAGGCAACCGCACGGAGAAGGCGAGGATTGCCTCCCTCATCCGTCCCGGGGAGCGGGTTGCCGATATGTTCGCCGGGATCGGCTACTTCTCCATACCTGCAGCCTGTAGCGGCGCACGGGTCCACGCGATGGAGATCAATCCGACAGCATTTGAATACCTGCAGCGAAACATTATGGCAAACCATGTTGCGGACCGGGTCACGGCAGAGGTCGGGGACTGCCGGAGGCTGCTTGCCGGGGTCTACGACCGGGTCCTGATGGGGCACTTCGATGCCCCGTCGATGCTCGCCGAGGTCCTCGCCCACGTCCGGAGCGG
>JALNXI010000366.1 GCA_023230425.1 Methanoculleus sp.
ATTTGCGGATGACGGTTACAGACTTCATCGTGCCCACGAAGGTGCGGTGATACTTGACTTTGAGCGTTCCGATCTTCGGGAGCTTCACGGTCCCCTGCTTGAAGTCCACGGTGTATGATTGGGGTACCGTGAACGCCTGTTCTGGGGCGTGCTTCTGCTTGAAGGTCGGCGCTTCGGCCCGGCCCTCGAAGAAGTTCGTGAACGCACGGGAGAGATGGATAATCGATTGCTGCAGCGATTGGGCGTTGACCTCTTTCAGCCACGGCAACTCCGCTTTGAGCGCCGGAAGCTGGTTCGTGAGGTCGTATCTGGACAGGCTGATGCCCCCGTCGTGGTACGCCGTGTTCTTGAGGTTGAGGGCCCAGTTGTACACGAACCGGCAGCACCCAAGGTGCTTGGCGATCAGAGTCTTCTGATCCTCGGTCGGATACAGCCGGTACTGGTACCGCCGCAACATACGATAGGGTCATGTTAGCTCCCCTCCGGCATAAAGAATACCCGGGCGGTGTGAAAGTGAAGAAGGGGCGCCGATTTCACCTCCCCCCTTGCGGGGGGAGTCCGCCCGCTCATGCCGCCTTCAACCCCGCAGAGATAGAGGCGGGGTCCATAATGGACCGGAGTCCCTGAAACAAGTGATACGAATGGATACCACCTGGATACTTCTCACGGGAGGTGTCCTGCTCGCGCTCCTCATTGCCCCCGCATCTGCCGTCCTTGAGAACACACCCGGTGCCGGGGCTGTGAGAGGAGGGGTTAGACCTATATTCCAGCAAGATATACCGGACCTGCATGTGGCGTCCCGCCGTCATCCTCCTCACGGCTGCTCTGCTCTGCAGTGCTGGCTGTGCGGTTCCTCCGCTCAAGGAGCCGACCGTCACCGTCGACGGGATCGGGATCGAGAATGTTACGTGGGGGAGCACCGACCTCTCGCTCCGGCTCATCATCGATAACCCCAACCCCGTCGGCGCCACCCTGACCCGGGTCTGGTTCGACGTCCACTTTCTCGAGAGCGGGCAGGCGGTCTACCTCGCACACGGGGAGCAGGAAGGGATTGAGATCCGGCCCGACGGCGAGACCGCCGTCTCCATCCCGGTGACCGTCGATAATCCACCGCTCGTGCAGGCGTTCCTGCGCGGCCTGCAGGACGGGGTGATCGTGCTCCGGGTGAACGGCTCCGGGACTCTCGACTACGGCATCGCGACGTTTGAGGTCCCCTTCAACCGGACGATCGAGGTGCGGCCGGGGCAGGGATGACTCCCCCGGGAGCGATCACCCCGGAGGCCGGGGGGGCCGGGACCCCGCACATCGCCGGACGTGGAGAAGCCGCCGGACGGCGGTGGCGTTCGTGGCGGCCGCAAGGATTACAAGCGCCGGGAGGACGAGCCCGGTGAGCAGTCCGGCGATCATGACCGCGATCCGCTCCGGCCGGGCGAAGATGCCGGCCCGGCACGCTATCCCAAGCCCCTCGGCCCGGGCCCGGGCGTAACTGACCATCAGCGACCCGATCGCGGCCGCAAACGCAGCAACAACGCCCCAGGGAGCTGCAGCCCACGCGTAGTGGACAAGCAGCCCGGCGTAGATCGCTGCCTCCGCGTAGCGGTCCAGGAACGAGTCGAGGAACGCACCGAAGACCGAAGCGGCACCGCTTGCCCGGGCAAGCGCCCCATCGAGCGCGTCAAAGACACACGATACCGCGACAACGAACCCGGCGGAGAAGAACGAGCCGGCGGCGCAGAGAACCCCGGCGGCCGCCATCCCGGCAAACCCGAGCAGGGTGAGGGTGTTCGGGGTCACCCCGGTCCGGGCGATGAGGTCTGCCACCCGCATGAGCGCCCCGTTCGTCCTTGCCCGGAGCCGCTCCTCGATCACCGACCCGCCTCCCGGGGGAGAAGAATCCCGGGTGCCCCCGCCCAATCCATGGCAGGGAATCGTCTCTCCCGGGAGATAAGGGTGTCTCTCCGGAGGGCGGGCAATGATCATACCCATAATCATGGAGTTCTACGGCGGGGAGCGGGAGCTCCGGTTAATGGAACACCTCATCAATGCCTCCCAGTCAACTGTTTCGTCTCGCTTAGCCGTTCGCAAGCCCCGCCCCGCCCAACAGGTGCGGGGTAGTTGACCATAGGAGACCAAGGGCTTCCCTCCTGTAGCGCTCCCGGTAGTAGGAGAAGTCATAATACTCGGTGAGAGTCCTGCAGGCAAACTCGCAGCGCGCCCGCTCGTCGCGGGAGAGCAGGATCTCCCCCGTCCGGAGGACCATGAACGCGAACGAGAGCGGGGCCGCGGACAATAAGCATCTCCTCGAGCACCATACGTCCTCTACACCTTGTCGGCGTATCCTCTCATGCCGGCGGTTCGGGGACGCAGGAGAGCCCCTTCCCGAGGAGGAACTCGTGCGCCTCGAGCGCCGCCTTCGCCCCCTCGCCGGCGGCGACGATGATCTGCTTGGCCTTGACGCAGGTCGCATCCCCGGCCGCAAAGATCCCCGCGACGTCCGTGTGGCCGTTCTCGTCGACGAGGATCTCGCCCTGCTCGTTCAACGCCACCAGATCCCCGAGGAACCCTGTGTTCGGCGCGAGCCCGATCGCAAGGAAGAGCCCCTCCACGTCAAGGACCGCCTCCTTCCCGGTATCCTGATCGCGGATCGTTATCCCGGTCAGGGCCGCATCACCATGGAGTTCCGTCACCTCGTGGTGGAGGAAGATCCGCACGCCCAACTCCTCTGCCCGGGCTACG
>JALNXI010000369.1 GCA_023230425.1 Methanoculleus sp.
GGGAGGTCGGGGTCACCGACCCCGAGGTCGATGACGTCGACACCCTGGCGCAGTTTCTCCTCTTTCATATCGTCAATGCGTGCGAAAAGGTAGGGAGGAAGGTTATCCATGCGTCTCGAGTACATTACCAAATATTGCGCACGGGACCCTATTTAATTTCTTACTTGCGGCGGGCGGGCTCGTTGCCCGCCTGGGAACCGGTAACGCTGATACGCTCCCGGCGCCAACGCTGTACCCGGACATGAACGACAAGGATCAACGGCCCGTGTATATGGATCACGCGGCGACGACATTCATGAAGCCTGAGGTTCTCGCGGCGATGGCCCCGTATTTCTCCCGGTATTTCGGCAACCCCTCGTCCCTTTACCGGTTTGCCCGCGAGTCCCGGAAGGGCGTGGAGGAGGCCAGGTCGCAGGTGGCGACGGCCCTCGGGGCGGAGCCGGAGGAGATCTCCTTCTGCGCTGGCGGCAGCGAGGCCGATAACTGGGCGATCAAGGGGGTCGCATCGGCCCTCCGGAAGAAGGGCGACCACATCATCACCACTGCGATCGAGCACCACGCTGTCCTCCATACCTGCGAGGCCCTCGAGAAGCAGGGTTACCGGGTCACCTACCTGCCCGTAGACGAGTTCGGCCGGGTCGATCCGGGCGATGTCGAGGACGCTATCACCGACCGGACGATCCTTGTCTCGGTAATGACCGCAAACAACGAGATCGGGACGGTTCAGCCGATCACGGAGATCGGCCGGGTTGCGCACGCCCACGGCGTCCTCTTCCACACCGACGCCGTCCAGGCGGTCGGGGCGGTGCCGATCGATGTGGATGCGCTCGGGATCGACCTCCTCTCGCTCTCCGGGCACAAGTTCTACGGTCCCAAAGGGACCGGAGCGCTCTACATCAGGCGGGGAACCCGGATCGAGAGCCTGATCCACGGCGGGGGGCAGGAACGGGGCCGCCGGGCCGGGACCGAGAACGTCCCCGGGATTGTTGGGCTCGGCCGGGCGATCGAACTTGCGACCGCAGATATCGAGGGGCACAACCGCCGGATCGCCGCTATGCGGGACCGGCTGATCCGGGGGGTTCTTGGATCAATCCCCGACACCCGGTTGAACGGTCACCCGAAGCAGCGGCTTCCGAACAATGCGAACTTCAGTTTCCGCTACGTCGAGGGTGAGTCGATCCTCCTCCTGCTCGACGCTCACGGCATTGCCGCGTCCACAGGGAGCGCCTGCTCCTCGGCATCGCTGGAACCCTCACACGTGCTGCTCGCGATCGGCCTCCCCCACGAGGAGGCTCACGGCTCGCTCCGGCTGACGCTCGGCGACGCCAACACGGAGGACGACGTTGACTACATTCTTGAAGTGCTGCCGGAGGTGATCGGGCGGCTGCGGCAGATATCGCCGCTGACGCCTGCCTGCGCCCGGGTGCCGGAGGCTGATTAAATGTATACCGATGTGGTGATGGAACACATCACAAACCCCCAAAACGTCGGGGAACTGGCAGATGCCGACGGTGTCGGGGAGGTCGGGAGCCCGGCCTGCGGCGACATCATGAGGATATCCATAAAGGTCGAGGGAGACCGGATCACCGATGCCCGGTTCCGGACCTTCGGGTGCGCTGCGGCGATCGCCTCGAGTTCCATGGCCACCGGGATGGTCCGGGGTAAGTCCCTCATTGAGGCATGGGCCATATCAAACGCCGACGTGGTGGACGCCCTCGGCGGCCTCCCGCCCGCAAAGGTGCACTGCTCGGTCCTCGCCCGCGATGCCATCCGGGCTGCCATCAACGACTACCGGACCCGGCAGGGGCTTGATGCGTGGGAGATGGGATCCTGTGGGTGCTGTGGAGGGTCCGGGTGCGGTTCCCGCCCGGAGAACGGTTAAATACAGGCGATACGAAGGTAAAACCATGGTTCTCCCGGAATATGTTGTGGTCTTCTGCACGGCCCCTGCCGGAGAGGCGGAGAAACTCGCAAAAGCGCTCGTTGATGCCCGGCTGGCCGCCTGCGTGAACGTTACCGGCGTGCAATCCTGCTTCCGGTGGAAGGGCACGGTCTCGAGCGAGCCTGAACAACTCCTGGTCATCAAGACACAGTACTGCCTGCTCGACCCGCTCATCGCCCGGATCAAGGGACTCCACAGTTATGAAACACCTGAGATCATAGCGCTCCCCATCATCGGCGGCTACGCCCCTTTCCTCGACTGGATACGGGAGGAGACGGCTTGATGGATATCGTCTGCCGCGCCGGGATCCAGGTGACGGGCGACGGCGCGCGCACTGTCCACGACGACATCATCGTCGAGGACCACGTCCGGCTCTTCCTGAACGGCGAGTACCTCACGGCCCTGGTGGCAAGCCCCGACCGCCTGGACGACCTGGGGGCCGGGTTTGTCATCAGCGAGGGACTGACCACCGTGGTCGACTCGGTGGAGGTCTCCGGCAAGGACGTGTATGTTACCGCCCCGGTCAGGAAAGGCTTTCAGCTCGAGGTGGAGTCGTCCGGCGGTTACCGCGTCCTCGGCGAGCCCAAAGAGGTTGCGTCGTCGATCACCGTCACGGCGGACGGCATCCGTGCGGTCACGGCAGCGATTGAGTCCGATGTCTGGCGGAGAACCGGGGCCGTCCACTGCTCGGTCCTCTTCTGCAACGGTGAACTCATCACCCGGGCCTGCGATGTGGGGAGGCACAACACCGTTGACAAAGTCGTGGGCTACGCGGCCCCCGGGGGATCG
>JALNXI010000370.1 GCA_023230425.1 Methanoculleus sp.
GGGTCCCCTCGGGGGGGAGGGGGCGGGACCCCCTCCCCTGTCCCATCTCCCGTGGCGATACTCACCACGGTCCACTGCATGGGGACTTGTCCTCGTGTCCGGGGAGTCCAGGAACTCGAGTGCCCTTGACCCGATCGCAGCCTCCCCCATCAACCGCTCCTCTCCCGGGCTTGTTGCCACGACTGCCCGCGATCCTTAGGGGCGGGGGAGGAGTGCACGATCTGCGGGCGGAGTGGGTGTATCGTCTCGTGGGGGAGGGAAGACTCACCACGTTCTGCCGTCCGGGGAAGATCCGGGTTCTGAACCCGCGGGATCAGCCCCCGTCCTCAGGAGATCCAAAAAAAGATGATACCCGGGCCTTACCGGCGGCCGTATTTCCTGAACATATACCAGAGCCCCGCGACGACCCCGGCCATCACCAGGAGGCCGAGCACCGCGACGTAAGACTGCTCCTTCACCACGACACGGAACTCATCTTCCCCTTCGGCCTGGTCGCTCTTCACCTGGGCGACGACCTTGTACTCGCCGGCGACGATATCGGCCGGTGGGACAACCGTCACCTGCACCGTCGCCCGCTCGCCTGGTTCGAGGCTCGCAACCGAGGCCGGGTCGACGGTCGCTCGCCACCCTTGCGGCGCGCTCATGTTGATCCCGATGTTCGTCAGCGCTCCCCCGACGCCGGCGTTTGTAACCGTCAGGTCGAACGTGAGGGTGTCACCGCGATCGATATCGTGGCGGTAGCTCTTCGTGTAGGTCCGCATGTTGTACGACCCCCGGAGCCGGAGCGTCAGGTTCTCCTCGTACTGCCGGGCGGAGGAGTCGATCACCGCCGTGAAGTTGTACTCCCCGACACCCACCGAGTAGGGCGGGATGAGATCGAGGTAGAGGGTCTTCTCCTCGCCGGACGGTATGTAGATCTCAGAGACCTCTTCGACGGCGTCACGGCTCTCCTTGAACCGGGCGTACCACTGCTCGGGGAGGCCCTCGACTGAGAGGGCATACGTATCGTCGTTCCTGCCGGCGTTCTTCAGGGTCATCTCATACTGGGTGTTGCTGCCGATCGCCGCCATCCGTGACGGGGACTTCACCCTGAGTTCAGCAAAGAAGTTCTCCTTCTCAAGCGGCACGATACCCAGGTCGGTCGTCCGACCGATCCGGACCTCGACGCCCTCCTTCTCCCACGGCCGGTAGCCTGGTTTGGTGACCCTGACGGTGTAGGTGCCCATCGGGGCGCCGATGCTCACCTTGCCCTCGGCGGTCGTGAGCATCCCCTCGACCCGGTTATCGCCGTCGTAGAGGCCGACGTCGGCGCCCTTCACGACGTTTCCTTCCTTATCCACGGCGGTAGCTTCAAGGGTTCCCACTTCGTCGCTATGGGTCTTCGTGATCCTGACATAGAGCCAGATCGTGCCCTCCCCGATGCCCACCCGGATGGGATACTCCCCCACCGCGGCATGGCCGGAGGTCTCCGCCACCAGGCGGACGGGCTTTGTCTCGCCGGCCGGGATCAGCATCCGGTATACGTCGCGGTCGTTATCCTCGAACCGGATCTTCCAGCCGTCGGTGCCCCGGTAGGTCCAGTAGTTGAGGAGGCACGTTCCGGTATCCCCCCGGTTCGTGACTGCAAGATCGAAGACGGCTGTATCGCCCGCCTCGATCATCTCGCCCGGGAAGTTGCACCGGATCTCCGTCGACATTGACCCGCCCTGTGCAGCTGCTGCTCCCGGGACGGCCAGCGCCACGAGGAGGAGGATGAGGAGGATTCTTCTCGCGGTCATCGGATATCCATCCTCATGAACTTGATGTAGGTCGCGGCGAAGAAGACCGATGGGAAGACGATGAGCGCCGCGATGTTCATCCAGACCTGGCTGAGGGCCTCGGCAAGCCCGGGGGTCTCCTCCGGCATCGGCTTCGTGCTGTAGGGTGAGTTCATCATCACGGCGATCCGGGGGTTCGTGACCGCCATCGCGACCTTGTAGTAGTTCGTCTGCGGCGAGAGGAGGTTTGTGACGTCGTTTATGAGCATTCGTTTCTCGACATATGCCTTCATATCCTCCTCGTACTGTTGCCACTCCGGGTCCGGGCCTTCACTTACCGGGCCTTCACTTACACGGTGCACCACGGACTGCGAAGCGCTGCTGACGAAATACCCGCCGCCGCTGGCGGTACCCGTGACCGATCTCCCCACGGGGGTCGGCATGGGAGCCATCTGGGGCGGCTCAGGCCGGTCGCCTGCGAAAGCGTCGCCGGCCATCATCCCGAGCACCGGGAGGAGCGTGGTGACGGCAAAGAAGATCACGAGGGTGTAGATCAGGGCGTTCCCGCTCTCTTTTGCAACCGTCGACATCGTGAGCGCGATGGCAAAGTAGGCGAGCAGGAACCCGAGCGAGACCGCCCCAAAGACCAGGATGGCGGCAAATTCATCGAGTGTCGGGACGATCGAGAAGACGAGGAGCATCGCAAGTGAGATGGCGAGGGCGAGCACCATGGCGAACCCGAGCGCGCCGATACCCCCGAGCGCCTTGCCGTTGATGATCTCGTCGCGGTAGACCGGGTGCGAGAGGAGCGATTTCAACGATCTGGTCTCCTTCTCCTTTGAGACCAGGTCAAACCCGATGGCGATGGCAAGAACCCCCCCAAGCGTCGTCATGTAACTCATCATAGCGTTGAAGACGAGCATGATCGAGGGCTTCTCGGGCATCCAGCCA
>JALNXI010000371.1 GCA_023230425.1 Methanoculleus sp.
ATATCTCCACGCACTGCCCCCGCCCCCGGAGGGGGTTACAGGCGGATGGCAATCTGTAGGAATTGAGTCTGGACGCTGGAGACACGGGGCAGAGGCCGGGGAGATCCCGGAGAAGAACCAGACGCGGCTCATCCCCGGATATCCGCCCGGGCACTGCCCCCGCCCCTACCAGAGTAGGGGGACGGAGGGGAGCGCTCCGCGGGGGAGGGGACGAAGGCCTGGTATGGTCTGTTAGTCTTGAATCGATGCACTCCGTCACTTACCCACCGAACCATAGCGCTCCAGCATGGCGGCGAATGCCTCATCGAAGACTGCCGGCAACCGCTCCCGGAACTTCTCCACCCCGACCTCAGTGACACCGCCGCCGGTCGCAACCTCCTCGATCAGGTCCCCCGGCGCCTCACCGGTCTCCCGCAGGTAGGCGGCCGTGGCCGTGACCATATCCGTTGCCAGCAGAACCGCCTGGTCTTTCGGGAGTCCGCTCGCACGGGCCGTTGCGCCCGCCAGTTCCTCGATGATGGCAGCGAGCAGCCCCGGCCCGCAACTCGAAAGAAGCGTGGCCGGCGGGAGGTCTTCCTCCTCGACGAGCATCACATCTCCGATAGACGAGAAGAGCCCCTCAACCCGGAGGGCGTCGTTCATCCCGATCTGCCGCCCGTGGCAGACGAGCGTCGTTCCCCGCCCGACCGTGGAGGTGGCCGTGGGCACGACCCGGGTGACCGAGCCCGTAAACGCCGCCTCCAGATCCTCCAGACCGATGCCGGCGGCGAGCGAGACGATATGCTCGTCCCCGTCCATCACCGGGACAATCTCGCACAGGACACTCCTCATCTCCTGCGGCCTGACGGCGATGATGATCGTGCGGCACCGCCGTGCGAGTTCTCTGTTCGTCGCAGCGATGCCGATTCCCGGCCATGCTGCGGCGCATGCGTCCCGACTCCTCTGGCTTTTGGACGCAACCACAACCTCATCGATGCAGAGCACCCCGGAGGCGAGAAACCCGCTCACCAGCATGCTGCCCATGTGCCCATAACCGATAATCCCTACGTAGTCCATAATCCAGGCCTTCTCTCCACATTGCTCTCTCTCCCAAAAAGGATACACGCTTTCACCCGACGTCCCGCATATCCTGGGAGGAGTATATAGGACGAGGGAACGATTGTACCTGACAAATGCCGCACGATCATCATCGGGTATCAGGGTCTTGCCCGGGCGCATCGCCGGTGCGAGAAAACCTGCCGGAACTGCTTGCACCGGCCGGGTCGCCGGAGGCCCTGACGGCAGCGGTTGCTGCCGGCGCCGACGCGGTCTACCTCTCGGGGAGGCGCTTTGGGGCCCGGCGCTATGCGGCGAACTTCTCCGACGAGGAACTCCGGTCAGCCGTCGATTACGCACACCTCCGGGGTGTCAGAGTCTATGTCACCGTAAACACCCTCATCCGGGACGCTGAACTCCCCGATGTGGCTGCCTACCTCCTCTGGCTCTACGAGACCGGGGTCGATGCCGTCCTGGTGCAGGATACGGGGGTGGCGTCGCTCGCCCGGGAAGTAGCCCCGGACCTCCCCCTCCACGCCTCCACCCAGATGACGGTCCACAACCGTGAGGGTGTGGCCCGGGCTCTCCGGGAGGGGTTCTCCCGCGTGGTACTGGCACGGGAACTCACCCTCACTGAGATAGAGGGGATCGCAGAAGACGGGGAGGCGCAGGGGATCGGTGTCGAGGTCTTTGCCCACGGTGCGCTCTGCTACTGCTACTCGGGCCAGTGCCTCCTCTCCTCGGTCATAGGGGGGCGGAGCGGGAACCGGGGGATGTGCGCCCAGCCGTGCAGGAAGCCCTACCGGCTCGTGATCGGGGAGAAGGACGATTACGGACGGCCGAAGGACCTCCGGGCGGTGCCCGCAGAGGACCGCTACCTGCTCTCGACACGCGATCTTTCGGTATACCCCTACCTCGACCGGATAGCGCGTGCACCGGTGGCGTCGCTCAAGATCGAGGGGAGGATGCGCTCACCGGAGTATGTCGCCACGGTGGTGAGCATCTACCGGCGTGCCCTCGACGCGATCGCCGCCGGGGATCCCTGGTCGCCCTCACGGGAGGATATACGAGATCTCGCCCTCGCGTTCAACCGGGAGTTCACGGAGGGCTACATCCTCGGCGCTTCCGATATCATGGCTCGCGACCGGCCCGGGAACCGGGGCATCCCGCTCGGCACAGTCACCGGCTACGACCCGCGGAGGCAGGAAGCGACCGTGCGCCTCACCGGCGATGTCGCCCCCCGCTCCGGCGACGGGCTGGCCTTCTACACGGACGACCCTGACGAGGACATAGGTGCAGTCGTCCGCGGCACCCCCGCCGCCCGCCACGGGACGGTGCGACTTTCGGTCCCCGCACCCGTGGGAGAGGGGGCCCGGGTCTTCCTGACGAAGAGCGCGGACCTTGAGGAGCGGGCAGGGCGGGTGATGGGAAAGCCCCTGCCGCAGCTGCCGATCGATCTCTCGGTCACCTGGGAGGACGGTACACCCTGCTTTGAAGCTAGGGTCCCCGGGCACGGGGGAGAACCGCTCCGGGTGCTCTACCGGGCGGACCTTCGGATGGAGCCCGCACGGAGCCGGCCGCTCACCCCGGAACAGATCGCGGAGCAACTCGGAAAGACCGGAGGAACGCCCTTTACCGTCCGGAGTATGGATCTCC
>JALNXI010000372.1 GCA_023230425.1 Methanoculleus sp.
CCTCGCGCTCATCGAGGAGAAACTGGGCAAACTCCTCTGCGTGCTCCTCACCCGGAGCGCCGAGACAAAGACCCTCGTCTGCGCCGGCCGCACTCACGGGCAGATCGGCGTCCCGACCACCTACGGCCTCCGGTTCGCGATCTGGGCGAGCGAAGTCTCCCGCCACATCGAGCGGCTCCGCCAGATGCGCTCACGGGTCGTCGTCGGGCAGCTCACGGGAGCGGTGGGTACCCAGGCAGCGCTCGGCGAGGCCGGCATCGAGATCCAGGAGACGATGATGGAGTTTCTAGGGATCCAGTCTGTGGACGTCTCAAACCAACTCGTATCAAGGGACCGTTACGCGGAGTATTTCATGTTCCTCGCAAACGTCGCGACAACGCTCGACAAGATCGGGCTTGAACTCCGGCTGATGCAGCGCTCGGAGATCGGGGAACTTGCGGAGGCGTTCGGGAAGAATCAGGTCGGCTCGAGCACCATGCCCCACAAGAGGAACCCGATCAAGAGCGAGCAGGTCTGCGGGCTTGCCCGGATCGTGCGGTCAGCGGTCGAGCCGGCACTGCAAAACAACGTCCTCTGGGACGAGCGCGACCTGACGAACTCCTCCACCGAGCGGGTGCTCTTCCCCGAGGCGTCGGTGCTGACCGACCACATCTTGAAGGTGATGATCGGCGTGGTGGAGGGGCTCGAGTTCAACAAACCAAACATCAGGAAGAACCTGATGATGCTTCGTGGGGTGAACCTCGCCGAGTCGGTGATGATCGAGCTGACGAAGCGGGGCATGAACCGGCAGGAAGCCCACGAGGTGATGCGGACGGCGAGCATGCAGGCCCTCGCCGAAGACCGGGACCTCGCCGAGGTACTCGCCGAGCGGCCGGAGGTCACGGAGTTCGTCTCCCGCGAAGACCTGAAGGGGCTCCTCGACCCGGACGCCTACATCGGGACGGCGGTCCGGCAGGTGGACCGCCTGATCGAGAAACTCACGCCGCTCTGCCGGTGAACGGCTTTCAGGCGGGGTGCACCATCGCATCCCGCTCGGCCGCTGTGATGCCATGCAGGAGCCCGGCAGAGAGGTCGGCGATCGGGTAGTACCCGCCGCCGGCATGCTCCGCGACGGCCCTGCAGTAGCCCAGCCGGAACTCCAGGAAAGAGTTCCCGGTCTCCTCGGTATCGATGACCACCGTGCGGATGCCGTGCGACCGGATTTCCTCTGCGATACCGACAATCTCCTGACGCACATCTCCCGCGAGAGGAACGTTCGCCCTACCGTCAGAGATGACGACCATCATCGGGATCACCTCGCCGTTCTTCCGTCGCTCCTGCAGGAGAACCTCCATGCCTTTCATCAGGCCGGCACCGAGGGGCGTCTTTCCGCCGGTTGGGAGATCCTCCAGCTGTTTCTGCGCGAGATCGACGCTTGAGCAGAGCGGGAGGAGGATCTCGGCGCTGTTTCCCCGAAACGCCACAAGGCCGATCCGGTCGCGGTGCCGGTAGGAGTCCACCAGCATCGAGAGGACCGCACCCTTCGCCGATTCCATCCGCATCATGGTTCCCATCGAACCGCTGGCATCGACAACGAAGACGCACGCGACGGAGATCTTCCCTACCCGGACCCGCTCACGGAGATCCTCATTTTGGACGGCGACCGCCATCCCCTTCCGGTCGCGCACCGCCTGGTGCGGGGCGGCGGCCCGGAGCGTGGCATCGAGCGCGACATCACCGGTGCCGGCCGGATACCGCGCAGAAACATGTCTTCCCGCGCTTCCCGCCGAGAACGTCTCAAACCGCCTGCCGGAGGCCCTCTGCCGCTCCTGGTTGTCCCGCCGCTCCGGCAGGCTCATCTTTCCGACGTCGACCGGGTCTCCGACCGGGAGGACAGTCTCATGTGCTGCACTCCCGCCGGAGGGGGACAGTTCTCCGTCGCTCCTGCCGGGACACTCATCACCGGCCGAGTCGTCCCCGCCATCATGAGGAGAGTGATCGTGGTCGTGCCTGCTTCCCGTATCCTTCAGTGCTTCGTCGAGCTGCTCCGGGTCGATCTTCGGCTCCTCAAACGGTTTCCGGCGCATTCGGTGCGGGAGCGCGAGTGCCATGGCTTCCCGGACGTCATCACGGGTGACGACGGTCCGCCTATCGAGAGCGGCAATCGTCTTTGCCGTGCGGACGACGGCAATATCGGCGCGGTGGGTCCTGACCCCAAGCCTGATGCATGCATTCACCACCGCGCCCAGGAGAGCATCATCAGCCGTGACGGACGGCAGCAGCGCCCGCGCATCGGTGATCTTTTCGCGCAGTTCCTCCTGCGCCGCACTGTATGTCTGCCGGCACTCTCCGGGATCGCGCTCGAACACCTCGGCGACCCTGATGACCGCCACACGCTTGGCGGGATCCTCGATCCCCTCCACGGTCACCTGCAGCCCGAACCGGTCGAGCAGTTGCGGCCGCAGTTCACCCTCCTCAGGGTTCATGGTGCCGACCAGGATGAACCGGGCAGGATGGGAGAACGATATGCCCTCCCGCTCCACCACGTTGACGCCCATCGCGGCAGCGTCGAGGAGGACGTCGGCCACGTGGTCGTTGAGCAGGTTGACCTCGTCGATGTAGAGGATACCACGGTTGACCGCCGCGAGGATACCCGGATCGATGGTAACCGTTCCTTCACGGATCGCCCGCTCCAC
>JALNXI010000028.1 GCA_023230425.1 Methanoculleus sp.
CGAGTGTTACGGGCTCCGGTTCGATGATACGCACTCGGAAGCCTACACCTCGCAGGTCGATGCGCTCAACCTCGATCCGATCCGCAAGCCCCCCTACGGAAGGAAACGACGGATCCGGCGCGGGCTGTACCGGAGTGCTCTGGGCACCCTGATCAACGCCGATGTCAACGGCGCTCTGAACCATCTGAGAAAGGTAGCCGGTGATTCCGTGGTGCCACGGATAATCGGTAGGGGCCGCGTCAACCGGCCCGTGCGAATAAGGACGACTTTTGAACCGTCAACCTTCGCACACATTAAATTGCAGCCCTGTGCCCCGCAAGGGGCCCCAGCTGCAAGCCCCCTCCGTTAGGGGGGGTAGTTGACCCGGTTGCGCTATCCCTACGAGAAGGTCCGGTGACGGCTGCGGCCTCGGCGGTACCCCGCCGCAACCGCTATCATCACTGCCGACCACACGCGGCCGTATGTCTCAACAATCAGCGAGATCCACCAGTATCAGGTCTATCGGCTATGACCCGACAACAAAGGCGCTCCTTGTCATCTGCGGGAGCGGCAACGCCTACCGCTACGCCGGCGTCAGGAAAGAGGTCTACGATAGCCTCCTCGCGGCTCCGGCCCGGGAGGAGTTCGTCCGCGAGTCTATCCAGGGCAGGTATCCGCGGGAGAAGTACCCCTGCATGGCGGTGGGAGAGGACATCTGACCCGGGAGCGGCGAAAGGGTAGGTTTATGCCGCTGGTTTGCGTAATCTCGTGAAGAGAATCATCCACTCCAGAGGAGAACCACATGACGACCGCGATTGCCGTTGACCTCGGCGGGACCAACCTCCGCGCTGCCCTGATCGACTCCGACGCGACCATACTGGCCCATGCTACCACCCGAACCCCGACCGCAGGCCCCTCCGGGGAGGCGATCACCGCCGCGATCATCGCCCGGATCGAGGCCCTCCTCGCGTCGCCGGAGGGAAGGGATGTCGCTGCTATCGGCGTTGCGTCGGCCGGCCCGCTGGACCTCGGCCGCGGGTGGGTCACGAACTCCCCGAACATCGCGTTTCCGGTCGTCGAGATCACCGGCCCGCTCAGCGAGCGGTTCGGCCTCGCCGTCTCCCTGATCAACGACGCCCGGGCCGGTGTCCTCGGCGAGCGGTGGGCGGGCGCCGCCCGCGGCTCCGATAACGTCGTCTACATCACCCTCTCGACCGGCATCGGCGGCGGCGCGGTGGTGAACGGCCGTCTCCTCCTCGGGGCGGATGGGAACGCCGGGGAGATCGGGCACATCCCCGTCGATACCCGCTACAACCTCACCTGCGGGTGCGGGTACCAGGGCCACTGGGAGGGCTACGCCTCGGCGAAGTACGTCCCCCGGTTCTTCGCGGTGTGGCGGGAGGAGGCCGACGTCCGGCAGGTCGCCTTTGACGCCGGCTCGACCCGGGCGATCTTCGAGGCGGCCCGGGAGGAGGACCCGGTCGCCCTCGCCTTCATGGAGGCGCTCGGGGAGGTGAACGCCCGGGGAGTCTCGGCGGTCATCGTCGCCTACAACCCCGAGGTGATCGTGCTCGACGGGCCGCTCGCCCGCTACCACGGGGATATCATTATCCGGTACATGGAGCCTCATATCGACCGCTACCTCACCCTCCCCCGGATCGTCGTCTCCGGTCTCGGGGGGCGCTCGCCGCTCATCGGGGCGGCGGCGTATGCGCTCGAGACGCGGTGACGGGAGGACGGGGAACATGATCGAGATCTATCCGAACCTGTATATTGGGACACAGGAGGACTACGAGGTCGCGGTGGAGACCCACGAGACCTGGTGCGTGGTGCACGCCTGCCGGAGTCCCTACCACTGCCTGGCCGTCACCTACTCGCCCGTCGGCACGGTGCCGCCGGACCACCCCGAGCACCTGATCGCCCGGCGGGGCAACCGGCTGATGCTCAACCTGGTCGACTCGAGGGACCCCGCCGACGTCCCGAAGGAGGCGATCGATGCCGCCCTGCTCTTTATCGACCGGTGCCTCGCGGCCGGCCGGCCGGTGCTGGTCCACTGCGGCTTCGGCGTCTCCCGGTCGGCCGCGATCGGGCTCCTCTACCTCGCGGCCTACACCGACGTCCTGCCGACGGCGAACCTTGCCGACGCCGAGGCAGCCTACCGCCGGGTATACCCGCCGTATAAGCCCGGCAGGGGGGTCCGGGGCTTCATCGAGGCGCACTGGGACGAGTACGCGAGGAGGCGGGTGACGGCATGACCGCAGAGCCCCTCGGCGCCGCGAAGCTCGAGGTCCGGCGCTCTCGGTTCTATGCCTATCTCTACCGGGTCGAGGATTCCCTGGACGTCTCCCGGATCCTCGCCGGCCATCGCGAGGCTGCCAAGTCCGTGGGTGTTATTGGCGCCCCTTCTCACACGCCAGAACCCGCAAATTAAGCTGAAATAGTCCAGTAATCTGATTTTAAAACCATTTGTTCAGCGTCTGATTCTGGGTTTTTGGATCAACGTCTTTAGGAGGATAATATAGTCCGATTATCAGCCATGTGGGCTGAAGCGAATACATACCAACGACAAAATAGAGGTCTCTCGCGTTTATCATCGACGTATAAAACTTATCATACAGTTTTTCCCATAGAATCTGGACATTTCCATATTTTGGGCCCCATGTACGATACGCCTCTAATAACTCCCAGTCTTCGCATAAGATGTCATGGTGGCCATTTGCACAGATTGGACACTTATCTGAGCACTTGAAACGGTATGCAAGCGTATGTGGTATCTTTTGGATTATAGGGGTCCTAGATCCATCAATTCCTTGCTGATATTGCTTTTGATCTGCGTATATTTCCAGTTCCTTACGGTTATAAAAATCTAAGATTTCTTTGGGTTTAATCAATCCAAGCGAGGTCTTATCTTCTTGATATTTATGATCTAAATAATCTAAGGAGGGATCGATTTTGTCAAGAATCAGCTTGTTGCGTTTTTCCCAAATTTTACTTGTGAGGGGTCCACTCAAACTACGATCTATGATAGTTATATCCGAACCATCTTTAACCTTATAACTCTCTTTTCTCCCGAGTTTTTCGGTTTTTGCCTTCTGACAGACAACCTCCACGAGATCGAACTTGCGAAGTTTGTGATCCCCAATATAATGTTTCGTTGGAACGGGATACAACCGTATCCAATCCCCTTCTTCTGTAATCCCGGCTGTACAGGCGACCCAATTTCGGGATTTTCGACTATATTCAGGATAGGTCTTTACTATAATCCAGACTCGCTTTTTCTCCCAGCTCACAAGTCAACAATCTCCCACCCCTCCTTGCGTAATCTGTCTGCAATAACTCCTCTGTGGCAATGGTTGGCGTTTTTCTCAAAGCACATCAGGGCAATTTTCTCTTCGCGTCCCAGGACCTTTATTTTTTCGATCAAGTCGTCTTTATAATCCAATTCGGAAGAATACTGTTTAAATAAATCCTGGTATCCATCCTGGGAGAGGTTCTTTCTTCGACTGGACTCTATCCCAAGCTCGGGAATGTGCATGTAATTGATGCCGATATTTTGTAAATTCCTTGATAGTGCCTCTTTAGAGTAGCCGTACTTTCTGCTGAATGCGTTTTTCCTCACATCTATAAGCACGGTGATGTGATTGCTAATCAGTGTCTGGAAGAATTGGTCGATATCTTTGCCCTCATATCCTATTGTGGTAATGCCTTTCTGTCCGGAAATCTGATTTTTTCCTGGCCTCAATTTACTAAATATTGTATATTTCGGGAAATTCTCATAGACATAATTAATAACGTTCATATCTGTGATATCCTGGAATTTTCGGGCACATGAAGTGATAATCTCCTGCAAGAAGTAGTCTGGTTTTGGAAATACAACGTCGGTGATAGAGACATACTCGTCGGCTATTGAAATAATTCCTAATTTTTCAAGGTGAGACAGATCCCTGTACAATTGAAATGAGAAAGGACCATACTTGTATGGAACAAAATTGTATAAGTCTCGCTCTTGTGAGATCAAAAACATCAGTTTGACCAGTTTCATCTTCGAGATCTTTCCATAACGAGCAACCAGAAAAAGAACTGCTCTTTCATTTTTATTTATCATCCTCAATTGTCCCCCAAGCAGAGCGTGTTGCATTGAAGAGTGTGGCATGCAGGTTGAAAGTATTTACTTGCATGCTCTCCAAAGACATTAAACGCCCTCCGGGCAGCATGCCACTGCTCGCCACAATCCGTAACATACTCCTGGAGTCTCCCGCACCGCTCTTGAATGCGCGCCGCGCGCGGGGTGAAAGTGTGACATTCTCCACGGGCTTGCGGCCCGGGGGGTTCCAGATTCATCGGCCTCTGCCGTACGCCGTTGACTCACGCGAAGGCGCGAAGTCCGGGTGAACATTCTCCTCCCCTTCGCGTGAGACCCTCTTCCTATCCAAAAAATCCGAATGTTATCAGAATCGCGGCATCTCCCACGCCTGCCACTTCGTCCGCCCGCGTACGATGAGGAACGCCGCCGGCAGGATGAGAAGAAGGCTCGAAAACGCGTACAGGGGGTCGAGGATCGACGCGAAGATGAGCAGGAGGAGTGCCGGGCTCGTCGCAAGCACGTAGCGGAGGAAGACCCCGGCGTGGTAGAGCATCACGTTCGGGTAGAGGCCGGTGAGGTAGACCGTCACCGCGAGGGTGTAGGCCGAGACCGAGAGGAACGCGGCGAGGGCCGGGAGGAAGGTCCCCGCCCCGCCGGCGGTCGCCGCCGCGAGCACGAGCACCGCGACCGGGAGGAGGTTTGCGATGCCGTAACTCTTCAGTTTGCTGTCGATCACCTCGGAGACCTCCACCGGCAGGAAGGCGTAGGATGTGAAGGAGTCGAACTCGGTCAGCCAGTTGTAGATGGTGGCCGATATCACCCCGAGGAGGACCGCAAAGACCACCAGCGGATCGATCCCCGGGATGAACCGGATCAGGACCCCGAGGCAGATCCAGACGAGGCCGAGGGGGAGGAGGAACGAGAAGATCACCTTCCCGGCGCCGCCTTCGCTCCGCAGCAGGTCGAGGGCGTCCTTGGCGATGAAGTGCGCGCTCCCGAGGGCGTGGAGCCTCCCGGCGAGGGGGTCGAGGCTGTTCCTGAACCGCTTTGTCCGGTCCGGGTAGTCGACGGTGACGAAGAGCACTGAGACGGCCGCCGGGACCAGGATGAGGAGGAGCGAGAGCGCGAGCGGTCCCGGGCCCGGGTCGACGAAGATGGCGTACGGGGGGAGGACGGCGGGGAGAGCGATCATCCCGGTGCGGTACCCCGCTATCGCGAGCACCGCGAGCGGCGCAACGGTTCCGGCAAGCAGCGCGACAGAGCGTGCGCAGAGGGTAGAGAGAAAGCAGACGACGGAGAGCCCGAGGAGGAAGGCGAGCGAGAGAGAGACGAACGCAAGGAGGGCGTAGCCGGGATCGAGGGAGATGAACGGCGTTGCCGCGGCGAACCCGACCGTGAAGGGGAGGACGTAGAGCAGTATGTAGTAGACGGTATCCTTCACGAGGAATGCGGCGAAGATCCGCTGCTCCGAGACCGGGAGGCTCCGGGAGGCGTAGGCGATGAGGCTTGCCTGCCCGAACCGGCGGTTCATGAACTCCCGTCCCATGAGGCCGAACGACCCCACCATCACGCCCATGAGCAGGAAGAGGGCGTGCGCGAGGAGCGCGACCGCGGCGTACGGCAGCACGTCCAAGAAGAGCGGGAGGGTGAGCGACCCGAGGAAGGCAAAGATTGCGACGACCGCCGGGAAGAGCGCGAACCCGACACTCCCGAAGATTGTCGAGTGGACCCGCCATTCCTCCTTCATCATCGCGAGGAAGAGGTCAGGCACCGGCGTCACCCCGCACCAGGTCGAGGAAGAAGGACTCCAGGTGCCTGCCGGACCCGGCGAGGTCGTCGACCCGGCCGGTGTGAAGGAGCCTGCCGTTGTGGATGATCCCGATCCGGTCGCAGATCTCGGCGGCGATATCGAGGATATGGGTGGAGAAGAAGACGGTCGCGCCGTCCCGGACGTACTCCTGCAGGAAGTCCTTGACCGTCCGCTGCATGATGGGGTCCAGGTTGATCAGCGGCTCGTCGATGAGGGCGAGCCGGGGTTCGTGGAGGAAGGCCTGCGCGAACATCAGTTTCTGCCGGGTCCCCCGCGAGAGGTCCTTGCAGAGGACGTCCCGTTTGTCCCCGAACTCCAGCAGGTCGAACCAGCGGTCGCACCGTTCGTCGACGGCATCAAGGTTCCGGATGCGGGCCACGAAACGGAGGTACTCCTCCGCGGTGAGGAAACTCGGCGGCGTCTCCTGCTCGGGGATGATCCCGACGAGCCTCCGGACACCGACGGGGTCTTTTGCCACATCGAGCCCCATCACCCGGGCCGACCCGGAGGTCGGCCGGACCTGCCCCGTCAGTATCCGGATCGTCGACGTCTTGCCCGAACCGTTCGGCCCGAGCAGGCCGAAGAGTTCCCCTTCCGCGACCGAGAACGATACCCCGTTCACCGCGGTGACACTGCCGTATTCCTTCGTGAGGTCGTTTGCCTCGATCATCTGCCGCACTCCAGTCACGCTCCCACCGGGTCTTTTCGTGAAGGAACATCGGCAACAGGTGCACATAACACCTTTCTATTCTCTCAGGCAGGTTATCAGGGGTATCCGTCGAAACCATCCCTGCAATCTTTCTCTCTCCCGAAAGGAGCCGCGCGCCCGGCAGTTCCTGCCGGCGAACGACCGCGGCCACCCCCCCATGACAGAAGCACTTATCAGGTGCAACAGGCAATGCCGGTCGCGATGAAGACGGAGATACCCTATGACCGGTTCGCCCACGTCCCGGAGCGGATCTTCGGGCTGGTCGACCTCGCGTACAACCTCTGGTGGAGCTGGCACTCCTCGGCGACCGTGCTCTTCAAACTGCTGAACCGGGCGGAGTGGAAGATGAGCCGTCACAACCCCGTCAGGATGCTCCTTGATACCCCGCCCCGGTTCTTCGAGCGGGCGGCGAACAACCCGGAGTACCTCCGCCGCTACGATATCATCATGTTCCGGTTCCGGGAGTATATGGAGCCGAGGACGAGCTGGTTTGCGCAACACTACCCCGGACGGGTGCCGCTGACGATCGCCTACCTCTCCAGCGAGTTCGGGCTGCACCACTCGCTCCCGTTCTATGCGGGGGGGCTCGGCATCCTCGCGGGCGACCACATCAAAGCATCGAGCGACCTCGGCGTACCGATGGTCGCCGTCGGGTTCATGTACGCCGAAGGATACCTCCACCAGCATATGGAGGGGAACGGGTGGCAGAAGAACGTCGCGGAGGTTCTGGACCGCGACGCCGCGCCGGTTCTCCGGGTCCTTGACGACGAAGGCAGGCACCTCGTTGTGCAGGTCCCCCTGATCGACCCGCCGATCTACGTCGCGGTCTGGAAGGTGCAGGTGGGGCGTGTCCCCCTCTACCTCCTCGACACCCATATCGATGAGAACCTCCCCGAGAACCGGAGCATCTCCCACCGCCTCTACCTAAAGGAGCTCGAGTGCCGACTCCGGCAGGAGATCGTGCTCGGTATCGGTGGGCGGAAGGTCCTCCACGCCCTCGGCGTGGATTACTCGGCGATGCACTTAAACGAGGGTCATTCGGCGTTCGGCATTCTCGAACGGCTCCGGGAGCGGCTCGTGGCGGGAATGCCCCGCGGAGAAGCGTTTGAGAGGGTCCGGGGCACCTCGGTCTTCACCACCCATACCCCTGTGGCGGCCGCCCACGACGTCTTCCCCGAAGATCTGATGGCGAAGTACTTCCGCAGTTACTGCCCGTCGCTCGATCTCGACTGGGACGAGTTCATGGCGCTCGGGGGAGACCCGCATAACCCGGGCGCCGGGTTCAACATGACCGCCTTTGCCCTCCGGATGAGCCTCTTCCATAACGGCGTCTCGCAGAGGCACGGCGAGGTCGCCCGGGAGATGTGGCAGCCCCTCTGGCCCGACCTCCCTGTTGAGGACGTCCCGATCGACGCTATCACGAACGGTGTCCACATGCCCTCGTGGCTGAACCACCGGATCGAGGCGCTCTTCGACCGCTACATGGACGTGGTCTATCCAAACTGGCGGGAGGACTACGACAACCCGATCATCTGGGAGGTCGTCGACGAGATACCGGACGATGAACTCTGGGGCGAGCACCAGTGGCTGAAGATGAAACTCTTTGCCCGGCTCCGGGAGCGAAAACGCCTCAAATGGGCGGGACACCGGGAAGAGCCCGCAAACCTGGCTGCCGAGGGGCTGATGCTCGATACATCGGCGCTGACGATCGGGTTTGCCCGCCGGTTCGCCGAGTACAAGCGGGCTGACCTCATCTTCGAAGACCTGGACCGGCTTGACCGGATCGTGAACAACCGCTGGAGGCCGGTGCAGTTCATCTTCGCCGGGAAGGCCCACCCTGCCGACGAGAAGGGCAAGCGTATCCTCCAGGAGATCTACCAGTACTCCCAGGATCCCCGGTTCGGGGGCCGGATCTCCTTCATCGAGGACTACGGCGAGCAGCTTGCGCGCTATATGGTCCACGGCGTGGATGTCTGGATGAACACTCCGGTCCCGCTCATGGAGGCAAGCGGCACGAGCGGCATGAAGGCGGGGATGAACGGCGTGCTGAACCTCTCCGTCCTGGACGGCTGGTGGGTCGAGGGCTACAACGGCAGGAACGGCTGGGGGTTTGAAGGTCATGCCCCCTACGCCGGGAACAACCGTGCAGACGCGGAGACGCTCTATGACCTTATCGAGAACGAGATCGCCCCGCTCTACTACTCGCGGACGATGGACAACGTCCCGCACAAGTGGGTCCGGGTGATGAAGGAGTCGATAAAAAGCATCGCCCCCGAGTACTGCTCCCTCCGGATGCTCAAGGATTACGTCACCAGGTACTACCCCTCGGTCTGCATGTACGCGGCCGAGCCCGGGAAGCAGGTGGCCGGCACGGAAGGGGTCTGTCTCCCCCGCTGACCGGTTCCGGCAGGTTCATGGGGTGCTGAGGGGTTACGTACGGGTGTATGGGATCCTGTCGGGTTCTGGTCCGGCCTGAAGAGCGAGATGATTACCCGACGGTTCACGACCTGATCCGGCGTGCCTTTTCGCGCGACGACGAGGCCCGTGCGCCATCCGGGTTCTGTGCCGCTCTCTCCCCGGCACGCGAGGAGGGCTTTCCGGCGCCTTTCCTGTTTCCGGGCGAGACGGTCATGGGGCTCGACCTCCTGCCCGAGGCTTTCCGGGGCACCGGAAGAACCGTCACCTACCCGCCTGCGTTCGGGATCTGCGACGGGAGCCCGGGCCCGTGACGGATGGACGGCGCATCGTTCGGATAGCGGTGCTCTCTGTCGTTATCGCGGCCATGCTCTGTGCGGCGCTCACCGTCGGTCCGTATATGCCCCCGGCCGCCGTGCTCCTCCTCCTTGCGGTCGGCCTCGTTGCCGGGGTCTTCGGCGGGCTGATCGGCGTCGGGGGGGCGACGATCATGCTCCCGATTCTGTACTTCTACCTCGGCTTTTCGGAGCCCGTCGCCATCGGAACCGGGCTCTTTGTGGTCATATTCACATCGCTCTCCGGCGCTTCCGGCCACCTGGTGCGGGGGAACCTGGACCGGGGGGTGGCGGTCTGGATCGCCGCCGGCGGGCTTGCCGGTGTCCTCATCGGGTCCTGGCTCTTCGCCTTCCTCGTCGGCCATACCCGGGTGCTTGGCCTCGTCCTGGGGCTGGTCTTCCTTGCCCCGTCTCTCGGAATGATCCGCGAGGGGCTCAGGCCGGGCACCCGCCCGGAGTCCGGGTGCATCGGGGGCACCCCTCCCGGCCACCTCCTCTTCGGCACCGGAGTCGGCATACTGACCGGGATCACCGGCCTTGGAGGCGGCTACGCTCTCGTCCCCGGTCTGATCTACATCTTCGGCGCCCCGGTCTGTGTCACGATGGGGACATCGCTCGCATCCATGATCCCGATGGCGATCCTCGGGGGCGGGATCAAACTCGCGGAGGGCTACGTCGCCGTCGGGGCGGGGCTGGTCCTCGCTGCCGGGTCGATCGCCGGCGCCCAGGTGGGGGCTGCGATGGTCGGGCGGTTCCGGCCGGAGACCCTGAAACTGGTCTTCGGCCTCTACTTCCTCTACGCCGCCGTCCGATTCATCGCCGGGTTCTTTGGAATCGGCCTGCCGTAACGGCACGATCGTGAGTGATACTGCAGGCGAGAGCCGCGTTGGCCCTGGAGAAGATGACGATGAGGAGTGCGAAGGTGCCGGTTAAGATCGGGCTCCGCCCCCGCGGGACACTCTGTACTAAACCATTCCGGAATAGACCCTTCCCCGGACGAAACAGCTAACGTTTTTTAGCGGCGCATAGCAAACACCTCTACCAGAGACGCATCGCCTGAGGTTCCGGCATGGAGTGGAAGGATATCGTCCCCGTCATCGCGGGCGGGCTTGTGATCCTGGTCGTCGCCCTCGTAGTGAAACCCGCACTCCTCGGGGAGCCTATCGCCTCCCCCGGACCGGCACCGGCCACATACCTGCCGCCCGCGCCCCTGCCGGCGGCAACGCCTTTCCCGGAGGACGGCGAGGCATACACCCGGACGTTCCGCTGGACGGCGATCGACGGCGGCGTCCAGACGACAACGGTCCAGATCCCGGAGGCGCTCTTTCTTGAGCATCGAGAGACCCTGCGGTTCGCCGATCCGCTCGCCTGGGGGCGTTACGCCCTCGCCGAAGAGGACCGGCCGGTCCTCGAGGCCCTCGCCCGCCGGATAGCCCCCGCCGTCGGCAACCCGGAGGAGGAGTACCTCCGGATGATGAACGTCGTCTTCTTCGTCCAGCAGATCCCGTATGAACCCGATAACAGCACGGGCTCCTATGTTGAAGGAGCCCTCCCCCGCTATGCCCGGCCCGTAAAGGACGGCATCGAGTATCCCCGGTATCCTGCAGAGACGCTCGTCGACGGGAAGGGGGACTGCGAGGACTCTGCGATCCTGCTCTCGGGGCTCCTCGATGCTCTCGGCTACGATACGGCGCTGCTCAGGTATTCGGACCACATGGCTCTCGGCATCCGGATGGAGGGGTTCAACCCCTACTACGTGAAATATACGCCGAAATATTTCGATTACAGGGGAAAGCACTACTACTACGTGGAGGGGACGAACTTTTACGGGGGGAAGGTCTCGGCCGATTCCCCGGTAATCCGGGGGAAACCGTTCCCCATTGGGGATACAGAGGACGGAGCACTCCAGAGCGTGAGGTCGGAGACACCGAAGATCATCCCCCTCCGCTCCATCCCCGCGCCTCTCGAGTACCGCATCCGCCCGGCCCGCCTGCCGGCGGGAGGAGCGTGAGGGTTCGTGGACCTGAAGGTTCCGAAGCTCCCGAAGATCGCCATCGGCTGGAGAAAGGCGCTCATCGCCGCCGGGGTGGCGGCGGCCGCTCTCCTCCTCGTCTTCGTCGGATGGACGCTCTTCATCGACTACACCGAGGAGAGGCAGGTTGCGGTCTTCGGCAGTCATGTGGCGGCATCGGAGGCTGATCTCTTCCTGGTCTCCGGGAAGGTCTCCTCCCACATGAGATCCCGCCCGGAATATCCGTCGGTCGCCGAATCCGATGCCGTCATGCGGGAGTTTGCGGCCATCGCTGAGTACGGGAGAGGTGTTGCGGCCTACCACCGGCAGATCGTCGGAGCCGACGAGGTCCCGGAAGCCTACGTCGAGGCGCAGTCGGCCTATATCCGGGCGCTCGACCACCTGAACCGCGCGTTCTCGCTCTGGTCGTCGGCCGCGGGCGCCTACGATGCGAAGGCGTATGCCGCGGCAGGAGACCACCTTGCCGGGGCTGACCGGGCGTGGAAGGATTACACCGCCGCGATCGATGAGTACGACAGGGAGCTCCGGATAGCAGAAGAAGGGGGAGAGATTCCTCCCGCCTAAACGAGATACTTCTCCGGGACGAAGACAGAGATCTCAAGCGACTTTAAGGACTCTGAACGGACGGTGAAGTAGTAGTCCCTGTAGCCCTCGAGGATGACGAACCGCTCTTTCTTCTCCCCGAACTTCCCGCCCGAGTACGGGAATTCGTTGCGGGAGTAGTGGACGGTCTCGACGATCCGGTTGGGGTCGTCTTTCTCGTGGACCTCGATCGCGAGCCAGGGGAAATCGTTCGCCGGCGTTGCGCTCACGTTGAAGGCCCAGTAGGGGAAGGGGATGTGGTAGGCTTCGGTGGCAAGAGTGCCGGGAGGGCCGTTGCTCGTCGCCGTCGCGTACTCGATCAGGCCTTCGGCAACCCGGAGGTCGTTTGGCTGCGTCGTC
>JALNXI010000373.1 GCA_023230425.1 Methanoculleus sp.
GGCGTAGACCTC
The DNA here is from genome assembly GCA_023230425.1 of Methanoculleus sp. Lineage (GTDB taxonomy): Archaea > Halobacteriota > Methanomicrobia > Methanomicrobiales > Methanoculleaceae > Methanoculleus. The sequence goes on from JALNXI010000373.1 coordinate 13, forward strand.
CGCCCAGGGGCTCGCGCGGCCCCGGATCATATCGGTGAGGATCATCGCGGCCGCGGTGCCGTTGGTCATCCCCCACTTCCGAAAGCCCGTCGCGATGTAGATGTTCTCGTGGCCTTCCGCGAGCGGGCCGATGTAGGGGACGCCGTCGTTGGTGATGTAGTCCTGCGCCGACCAGCGGTAGTCGACGGACCGGACCGGGTAGACCGACCGGGCGTACGCTTCGAGGCTCCTGTAGTGCTCCCTCGTATCCACGGCTTCGCCGGCCCGGTGCCCCATGCCGCTGACGATGACCAGTTCGCCGTCACCGGCGGGCTGTGACCGCCAGGAGTGGGTGGGCCCTTCGGCGTTGATGAAGGTCCCGTCCGGGAACGGCTCGTCGGTCCGGAGGCCGAGGACGTAGGAGCGCGACGGCTCCATACGGGCGTAGTAGAACCCGGGGCTGTCGTAGAAGGGGTAGTGGGTTGCAAGGACCCCGGCCCGGGCCGTGACGGTTCCCCGTGCCGTCCGGACCGTGCAGCGGCCTCCACCGTCCTGCACCTCGATTGCCCGGGTCTTCTCGAAGATCTGGCTCCCGTCGCCCGGTATCAGAGAGGCGAGGTGCAGGAGGTACTTCAGCGGGTGGAACTGCGCCTGGTCGGCAAACCGCACCGCCCCATAGGTCCTGCCCGGCAGCGGGACGTCCTCTACAAATGTCGCCGGGAGCCCGAGGCTCCGTGCCGCGTCCGCCTCGGCCGCGACAGAATCGCGGGACTCCACCGACTCCGCGTAGGTGTAGGCGGGTTTGCGCTCGAAACTGCACGGGATGTCGTACTCCCGGACAACCGATGCGACCGTCTCGATCGCCGCCTGGTTCGCTTCGGCATACTGCTGCGCCTGCCTGCTCCCGAACCGGTCGATGAGCTCCGCGTAGATGAGCCGGTGGAGCGAGGTCACCTTCGCCGTCGTGTGGCCGGTCACCCCCCGGCAGATCCTGTCGCCCTCGATCAAGGCGACTGTGTACCCGGCCTGTTTGAGCAAGGCGGCGGTGGTGATGCCGGTGATGCCGCCGCCCACGACCACCACGTCGGTCTCCAGGTTCCCCGGCAGGGGGGGATACGACGTCTCCGCCGTTGTCTCCATCCAGAACGACTCGTGCCTGCCCGGCAGGCCATAAGCACCCGGTCCATGCTCCATGCGTCAAGCCTCCTTCTGCCTCCCTCTCGTCCCCGAACGGGTGCCGGGGAAGGGGGCGGCGGTCGGTCCAATTATGCCGGCACCATATATAGGTATGGAGCCCGGCTGTTCTCCGTAGGGAGTCTGATTGAGGTGGTCCGTTGGTGGATGTAGGGTCGGCAGGGACTTTTGGGGATGAGGGCATCCCGGGGCTGCCTGTGGGAGGGGATGCTCGAAGCCTGATGGCTACTCACGTTTCGAGTCCGCGCGGAGCGTCTCGCTTCGCCCTTACGGTGCTCAAACTGTTGCTACTCGCCCCGCTCCTCTTTCTTCGGGACGTTGCTCACCCGTGCACGGATTCCCATCGACTATCGCCACGGACTGCCCCCGCCCCTCAGGGGCGGGGGAGGAGGCCGGAGGCCGGGTGGGGTGGGGTCACAGGTAGAACCTTACGGGGTGGGGACAGGGGAGGGGGGCCTCCCCCCTCCCCGTCAGCCTCTCCCCCAATGGCGATATTCCCACGGTCCAGTGTATCTGATTTTTCCTCGTTTGCCGTTCCCGTTGTCGCCACTGACCCTTCCGGAGCTCACGCTTCTTTCATACTAAATGTCGCTACTCGACCTCTAACCGACCTCTAACCCCGGCAGAACCCGCCTCGCCCCGCGCCTACTCCCGCATGACCTTCTTCCCTGCAAGGTCCTTCACCGTGGGGCTCTCGATCACCTTCCCGTCGGCATCGTAGCGGGAACCGTGGCAGGGGCAGTCCCAGGTCTCCTCGGCGTTGTTCCACGCGACGGTGCATCCCATGTGCATGCAGGTCGCATCAAGCGTGGTGACTTTGCCGTGGTTGTCCCGGTAGACCGCGACCGTCTGCCCGTCGACCTCGACAACCTTTCCCTCCCGGGGCGGTATCGCCGCGACCTCCCGGTCGAACCGGCCGGTGTCGACCTCGATCGTCCCCCCGGCAGCCTCGAGTTTCTGCCGCACCCGTTCGGGGAACTCCGGCTGCTCTTTGAACCGCGAATGGTCGAATACCTCCGCCCAGGGGTTTTCACGGCCCCGGATCAGGTCTGTTAAGATCATCCCTGCCGCCGTGCCGGCAGCCATCCCCCACTTTCCAAATCCCGTCGCGACAAAGACGCGGTCGTGCCCCTCGGCGATGCGGCCGATGTAGGGGACGCGGTCGGCCGTGATGTAGTCCTGCGCCGACCAGCGGTAGTCGACTGACCGGACCGGGTAGACCGACCGGGCGTACGCCTCAAGGCTCCTGTAGTGCTCCCGGGTGTCGGTCACCGTCCCGGTGTCGTGGGCCGCGCCGGTGACGATTACGAGGTCGTGGTCGCCGGCGGGCTGCGATCGCCAGGAGTGGACCGGTCCCCCGGCATTGATGAAGATCCCGTCCGGGAACGGCTCGTCGATCCGGATGCCGAGCGCATAGGACCGTGACGGGTGCATCCGGGCAAAGTATGCGCCGGGACGGTCGTAGATGGGGTAGTGCGTGGC
>JALNXI010000374.1 GCA_023230425.1 Methanoculleus sp.
TCTCTGCCACCCCGGTGACCGGCTCCGCCCCGCTCATGGTGCAGTTCTATGACTACTCCGACGGCCACCCGGAGACCTGGCGCTGGGACTTCGGTGACGGGGACACCTCCACCGAGCAGAACCCGGTTCACACCTACACGGCAACCGGCACCTACGACGTCGCCCTGGCAATTACGAACCCCGCAGGAGAGGACCAGGCAGAAGAGGCGGACTACATCAACGTGACGAATCCGATGACCGTTGACTTCACGGCAACACCGGTCACGGGCTATGCTCCCCGTACGGTTACGTTCACCGACCGGACAACCGGCAACCCGATGGCATGGCTCTGGGACTTCGGCGACGGCGGGACCTCGGCAGTGCAGAACCCGGTGCACACCTATCAACATGCAGGTGACTACACGGTCTCCCTCGCCGCAACGAATGCCTATGGGACGCTTACCGCGGAAAAGGTACGTTACATCGTCGTCACCGACCAGAGGGGCGGCGGTGGGGGCGGTGACGATACGCCGACGCCCACTCCGGTGCCGACCACGATCGTGCCGACCACGGAACCGACCCTGGTGCAGCCCACGCCTGCGGAGATATCCGGGGGTGAGCTTATAGAGACCGCACGGCTCCCGGTCGGACCTGACGGTGCCACGGACCGTCCGGTGATAATCTGGGCGGATGACATAGCTGGCTATCTCAGTATTGGTGCCGGTGTCACCGCACGCGATGCTACAGGACTCCCGCAGGAGAATATCAGCATTGTTGCCGTGCCGGTCACCACCATACCGGCACCCGGGGTGTTCGATGCAATTGAGAGGCCGGTGCCCCTCTATGCTTACGACTGCACGCCGGACGGCATCACCTTCACCCCGGCGATCACCCTGACGTTCACGCTGACAGAGGACGAGTGGAACCGCTACGGCAATCGGGCGGAAGCAGCATGGTTCAGCAGCCGGAGTGGTGCATGGGAGCGTGTTGCAGGAGCGGCGGATGCAGACCGGAGGACGATCACCATTTCGGTCTCCCACTTCAGCATCTATGCCCTCTTTGTGGAGGGACAGTCAGTCGTGGACGTTTCGCCGACGATGACGGTTGCCCCACCAGCACCGTCTGAAGGGTCTATCTGGGTATGGGGGATTGTCATCGTGGTACTCGGTATCCTGGGGGTTGTGTATTACGTCCGGCAAAAGAATCAGTGATTTACGTTGATCTCCGGCAGGATAAGGCCCCACCACTCTTTTTCTCTCTGAGGCCGTCCCAAAATGGTCTACACGCCTATGGATCGCCCCGATCGGAATACATACGTACAAGGTTCCTGCCATCCGTGCCGTAACAGAGGCCAGAACGTGAAAACGGCTTTTATCCAGGCATCACCACACGGGGGGAGGGACCGGGGAGGTGCGACCGGAGAGAGCTTGAGAAGACCGAAGGTCTTCGAAGGGTGTCCCCCTCCCGGCAAAGATTTTTGGGGACAACCTCAGGTTCTAAATGACATCTATTAAATATCCGACCCGCAGAGAGAACATCGGAGTGAGTGCCAGAGCATGTTCGAACGCATCGTCTTTCCAACAGACTTTTCAGAGCCCTCGATGAAGGTGCTGGGGTACATCCCCGCACTCAAGGAGGCGGGAACCCGGGAGGTGGTCCTCGTCCACGTCATCGACTCAAAGGACGTCACCCTGATCGCCTCGGGGGGGCAGGGGTTCCTCGGGACCGTGCCCGACCAGGAGACCGAGACCCAGAGTGAGTTGCGCCAGGAGATCGAGCACCGGATCCTCGATACCCGACGGGCGCTCGAGAAGCAGGGCGTGAAGGTGACCGTCCGGACGCCCGTGGGCAGCCCGGGAAAGGAGGTCGTGGCTGCAGCGGACGCAGAAGGGGTCTCGCTCATCGTCATCGGCTCCCACGGCAGATCGAACCTCCGCGACCGCCTGCTCGGAACGGTCTCGGAGTACGTGATCAAGAACGCCCATCAGCCGGTCCTGGTCATCAAGCGGGACCTGACCGCCGGGAGATAACTCCCCCTTTTTTGCAGCAAAAATAAAGGCTTTATTTCTCCACCAGGATCTCCAGCAGTTTCCGGATCGCCCGCAGTTCTTCCACCGTCGCGTTGGCGGCCGGCAGTTCCTCCGGCTCGCCCCCGACCGCGACGGGAGTGGTCCTCCGCACGAAGTTCATGATCTTCTCCTGGAGGTCTTTTGGGTCCCCAATCCCGTTGAGGAGGCTCTCCGCCTGTGCCTGGGCCGAGTAGCCGGCGGTCTGCACCCGGACCGCCGAGAAGGAGAAGAACCGCATCAGGGGGCCCTGGGCGATATCGACGTTCGTGATCCGGTTGTAGGGGACGATCCCCGTCTGGCGGAACCAGACCCCCCGCTGCCAGGTGATCTCGGTGACGGTGAGCCGGTAGGCGATGCTCTCGTAATAGAGGGGGATCCAGTAGGCGACGAAGACGATGGCGGCAAGGACGGGTAGTGCGATGGCGAGAGCGACGAAGCCCCAGGTGAAGATGATGACAGGAGCCAGCCAGGGCAGGATGAGGACGACGACAGTCAGGACCAGGGATGCGTAGAGGTACGACCGGAACCGCGGCACCGGTTTGAACGCCTCGCCTATGCGGAGCGGGGTGAGGGACATGGTATCACACCAATCTCAGTCCGGACGAATTAAGCCTTC